>DATGLJ010000316.1:0-8664 GCA_035294185.1 Occallatibacter sp.
AGATCGAGAGTGGGGCTGCCGCCATCCGGCCCCACGAAGCGCACATCCATGCCTACCTTGACAAACGCCGTCACAATGCCCGTGTCCTGGCAGATGGGCCGATGGCCCTCGGCGCACATGCGGCTGTTGATGAGGATCTGGGCCATGGCATCCTTGGCTGCCGGAGACTCTTCGCGCTCGTAGGCCTCGGCAAGGCTGCGGATATAGTCGACCGGATGGTAATAGCTGATGTACTGCAGCGCACCGGCGACGCTGGCGATCAGGTCTTCCTGCTGGATAACGGTCATTGGGAAAAGCTTCCTCGAAATTCTAGGTTAATGGACGCCGGGGCTGCGGCGATAGCGTTTCACGCCCGAGCCCGAGCCGCACAGGGCATTTTTGCTATAAACGATTCTGCCTCCAGGGCATCTAAGGAGGTGCGGCAGTCCGGGAGAACCTTAAGGACGACGCAGGGAGTCTTTCCGATGAAAAGGCCGTTACTTGCGATTCTTGCAGTTGCCGTATTCTGCCGGGCGGCGGCAGCCGGCGCGCAGAAGCATGACAGCGGAAATGAGGGCCAGGGGCAGGCCGTGGTCACGGTCATCCCCGCCCATGGGGCCGAGCAGGCGATCGAGGTCGCGCCGCAGGATATCCGCGAGGTAAAGGTCGATGGGAAATCCTCCCAGGTGACAGGCTGGACGCCTTTGCGCGGCTCCGACAGTCCAATCGAGCTGGTCCTGCTGATGGATCCTTCGGCGCGCAGCAGCCTGGGAACGCAGTTGAGCGAGTTTGCGAAGTTCGCCGAGGAGATGCCGCCCAACATGACGATGGCCTTTGCCTACATGAATGCGGGCCAGGCGCAGCTGGCCGGGCCGCTGTCGTCGAATCCTCAGCAGGTGCTGCAGGGGCTGCATCTGCCCACCGGACCGCTGGGAGCAGGAGCAAGCCCCTACTTCTGCCTCTCCGACCTGGCCAGGAACTGGCCGTCGCACAACCGCAGCGCACGGCGCATCGTGGTGCTGGTCTCCGACGGCGTCGATTACTACAACCTGCGCTACGATCCCGAGGATCCCTACGTGCAGGCGGCCATACAGGATTCGGTGCGTGCGGGCCTGATCGTATATGCGCTCTACTGGAAGAATGCCGGACGCATCGACCGCTACGGCTGGGCGCAGGATGCAGGACAGAATCTGCTGCTCGAAGTAACTGAGGCTACGGGCGGCAACAGTTACTGGGAAGGCATGGGAAATCCGGTCACCTTCCAGCCATACCTGCGCGATGTGCGCATACGCCTGAACAACCAGTACCAGCTGAGTTTTACGGCGCCTTTCGGCGACAAGCCGGCCATCGCGCGCCTGGACGTGAAGGCAAGCATTCCTTCGGCCAAAATCGATGCGCCGCAGCAGGTTCTGGTGCGTCCCGTGGGCGAAGCCCTGCAGTAGGCCGGGCCGGGAGGGCGAGAGGGAGCACAGCAAAACTGGCTGCTGCCTTCATTGCGCTGCAACCTGACGAAAACAGCCCTTTGCGGCCGCGGGCTTTTATGGCATGCTTGCACGCATGGGTAACAAAGACAAAGGCCGCAAGGAAGCCAAGAAAGCTCCCAAACCCAAACCCAGGCCCGAGCCTGGACGCAAGCGCGAGATCTTCACGCCTCCGCCGCCCAAATAAGGAGCCGCCTCAGGCTTCGGACAAGAGGCTCTCGTATGCCGCTGCAGTGGGCTGAATCCGCTCCGCCGGCACATGATGCGCCGGGGATCTTCGGTAATGGGCCAGTTGAAGGGTACGGGTCTGAACCCGTACATCCGTCGAGCAAGATGCTTCCGGGCTTCAGCCCCGGAGGGAATGCGATTGCAAACTGACCCGCTGCCGTATTCTCCCTCTGCTTGACAGGGTACCCGGTAAAGCAATTTACTTGAGGGCGACTGTCCGCACCGTTTTTTGGACGATTTTCAGCCCTCCAGGTGAAGCATGCTCGCTGGGGTTTACGACTCGATTTTTGCCCTGTCTCCGAACGCGCCTTCCGCTCTCGCCCTCTTTGCCGGCGATCCGCTGGCTCACCTTCATGCCCTCGATGTGGCTGTGATCGCCATCTACTTTGCGATGGTGATCTGGATCGGCTTCTACCTGAAGGGGCTGGCCAACACCAGCGAAGAGTTTTTCATGGCCGGCCGCGAGATGACGGCCTGGATCGCCGGCCTGAGCTTTGTTTCCGCCAATCTGGGCTCGCTCGAACTGATGGGATGGGCCGGCTCGACCTACCAGTACGGCATTCTTGCCGCCCACTGGTACTGGATTGGCGCAATTCCGGCCATGCTCTTTCTGGGCATGGTGATGATGCCGTTCTACTACGTATGCAGGACGCACTCCGTGCCCGGATACCTGAAACTGCGCTACGGGCAGGGCGCAAGCGTGGTTTCGGCCGTGTCGTTTGCGCTGATGACGGTGCTGATGAGCGGCGTGAACATGTTTGCTATGGCCGAAGTCATGCGCGTGGTGCTTGGCTGGGATCTGAATTTCTCGATCGTCGTCTCCTCGCTGGCCGTGGCGGCCTACGTGGCGCTGGGCGGCCTGCGCTCGGCGATCTTCAACGAGGTGCTGCAGTTTGTGCTTATCTGGGCGGGCGCGCTGCTGGTGCCTATCCTGGGACTGGTCGAGGCCGGCGGCTGGAGCGGGCTTAAGGCCAGGATCGCGCGCAACGTCGCAGAGGGCATCATCCCGGCCGGCGACTACACCCATATGTGGCGCAGCATGGGGCATTTTTCCTCAAACCCCATGGGCATTCACTGGACGGGCATCGTCTTCGGACTCGGCTTCGCCATCAGCTTCGGCTACTGGACCACGGATTTTCTCGTTGTGCAGCGCGTGCTCTCGGCCGACAATCTGCGTTCGGCGCGCATGGCCCCGATCATCGGATCGTTCTTTAAGATGGCGGTGCCGTTCATCGTGATCCTGCCCGGCCTGCTCGGGCTTGCGATGCTCAAAAATCCCGACGGTACGCCGATGGTGCTTGTCGGCCAGGACCAGGTCAGCGCGCTGCATCCGCACAGTTACAACGAAGTGCTCCCGCTGATGATGGTGCGCTACCTCGGGCCGGGATTGCTGGGCCTCGGCATTACGGCCCTTATCGCGGGATTCATGAGCGGCATGGCAGGCAACGTGAGCGCATTTTCGGCCGTGTGGACCTACGACATCTATCAGCCGCTGATCGTGAAGAACGCGCCCGACAGCCATTATGTGTCCGTGGGGCGATGGGCGACGATTCTGGGCGTGATCGTGTCCATCGGCACGGCCTATATGGTGATGAGCGCGCACGGCATTATGGATTATGTGCAGGCGCTGTTCAGCTTTTTCATTTCGCCTCTGCTGGGCGTGGTGCTGATGGGCATGTTCTGGAAGCGCGGCACGCGGGCCGGCGGGTTCTGGGGACTGCTGATCGGCACGCTTGCTTCGATCGGGCTTTGGGCCTGGGTCAAGGTGGATCCTTCGGCGCTGCGCTACGTGGCCTTGTCGCGCGATGCAAAGTCGATGGCCGAGGACATGTACCGCGCGCTCTGGTCGGTGAGCGTCGCGGTGATCGTAACGTTTGCCGTGAGCCTCTTCGGCAGGCCGCGGCCGGTCGAAGAGCTGAACGGACTTGTCTATGGCGCAACCAGACTGCCGGCCGAGCCGCCGGCGCCGTTCTGGAAGAGCGAATGGTTCTGGACGGCGGTCGCGATCCTGCTGCTCGTCGTCCTCAACGTAATCTTCTGGTAGGAGGGGCTGCATGCATTCGGCCCGCATTTCGATCTGGTTCTTTATCGGCGTGCTGCTGGCCGTCTATGGCGCGATGATTCTGGGCTACGGGATCTTCTCGCTGGCCAGCGGAGAAACCGCCAGCGTGGCGCTTGCCAATCTGCATGCGCCGGTGTGGTGGGGCGCGCTCCTGGCCGCGCTCGGGCTCTTTTATCTGGTGAAGTTTCGGCCGCGGGCCGGAAAAAAGTAAAAGGCCGCCGGCGGCCAATGCAGCCCCGAACCGCAGCGCGCGCCGGGGCGTATGTGCAGTATCAAAATCATGCGAACAACGACAGGGAGCAATGCTAATGGCAGCGCAGCGCACGATGACGTTTGGAGTAGTGGTTGGCAACCGCGGATTTTTTCCCGACCATCTGGCCAAGACCGGCCGCGAGGAGATGATCGCAGTTCTTGAGCAGGCGGGCGCACGCGCCGTGGTGCTGGGGCCCGAGCAATCAAAGTACGGCGCCGTGGAAACCTATGCCGAGGCGCAGCGCTGCGCCGAGCTTTTCAAGCAGCACGGCGATGAGATCGACGGCATTATCGTGACGCTGCCGAACTTTGGCGATGAGCGCGGCGTTGCCGATGCAATCCGCCTCTCCGGCCTGAAAGTTCCGGTGCTGGTGCAGGCTACGCCAGACCGCGCAGACGCCATGACCATCGCCACGCGCCGAGACAGCTTCTGCGGCAAAATGAGCGCCTGCAACAACCTGATGCAGTACGGGATCCCGTACTCGCTCACCACGCTGCACACCGAGAGCCCGTCGTCGCCGGAGTTCAGGGCCGATCTCGAGTGGTTCTCGCAGGTGTGCCGGATCGTGAAAGGCCTTCGCAACCTGCGCATTGGCGCCATCGGCGCGCGGCCGTCGGCGTTCAACACGGTGCGCTATTCGGAGCGGATTCTGGAGGCCTCCGGCATCTCGGTCGAGCCGATTGACCTGTCGGAGATCTTCGGCCGCATCAATCGCATGAAGGACTCCGATGACGCCGCGCAGGAAAAATTAAAGGCGATCAGGAGCTATGTAACCACGCAGGGCATTCCCGGCGACGCGCTGATGAAGATGGCCAAACTCGGCGCCGTCATCGACGCCTGGATGAAGCAGACGCGGTGTTCCATCAGCGCCGTGCAGTGCTGGACTTCGATGGAGGAGTTCTTCGGCGTAGTGCCGTGCACGGTGATGAGCATGATGTCGAACAACCTTATCCCTTCGGCCTGCGAGGTCGATGTCCCCGGCGTGCTGAGCATGTATATGCTGGCGCTGGCCTCGGGCGCTCCGTCGGCGCTGCTGGACTGGAACAACAACTACGGCGGCGATCCGAACAAGTGCGTCTGCTTCCACTGCTCGAACCTGCCAAAGCATTTCTTCAAAGAAGTGCGGATGGATTACCAGGAGATCATCGCCGGAACGGTTGGCAAGGAGAACACCTTCGGCACCTGCGTGGGCCGGGTGAAGCCGGGAGTGATGAGCTTTGCGCGCTATTCGACCGACGACCGGCGCGGCGTCATCCGCGGCTATACGGGACCTGGCCGTTTCACCGACGATCCGCTCGAAACCTTCGGCGGCGCCGGCGTGGCCGAGATTCCCGAACTGCAGAAACTGCTCAAATATATATGCCGCGAGGGCTTCGAACACCATGTGGCGGCCAACTTCGGCGACGTCTCACGTGCCGTGCACGAAGCGGCGGTGCGGTATCTCGGCTGGGAAAGCCATTACCACCCGGAGGAGTAGCCGGGCGAGAGCTGGGAGCGGCGGCAAAAACCGCCCTTAAAGGGGCTTTTTGCCGCCTTGCCCGATGGTTATTCTTCCGCCGGCTGCAGGGTGAGCCTTGCCGTGAGCACAATGAGCGCCGCCCACAATGCATCGGCGCCGAGCAGATGCGCGATCTGCAGCCATACGGGCGCCAGCCACACCACGTCTATTACGCCCAGCACATACTGCGCAGCCAGCAGCACCAGGACAAGAGCGGAAACGCCGCGGTTATCCCAGCAGCCGCGGCCGGCCTGCGGCCGTTGCACAGCGCGCGCCACCAGCCAGATGAGGAAAATACTGGCCAGGAAGGCAACGGCCGGGTGCGTCCAGCGCCAGCGGATCAGCCATCCGCTCTGCGCTGAAAAATCCTGCGCGAGGGCAGCGCCGAGCGACAGGGCAGGGAAGAGCGTATCGCCGAGCGCGGCCAGCGAGCCGGTGACGCCGACAATGAGAAAAACCAGGAGACCGGCAAGCGCGCCGACGGGAGAGACCACGCGAACGGCGCGGCGCAGGTAGCCGGCGCGCCGGCCGAGCATGTGCGCTGTAAGCGTCAGCGCCGCGACCAATAGCAGCGTATTGGCCAGATGGAGAGCCAGGTACCACGGCCGCAGCGGCGAGCGGCTCTGCGCGGTGAGTCCGAGCCTGACCAGCAGCGCGCCGAGCGCCGCCTCGACGAGCGTAAAGACGACTGCGGCGGCCGCTGCGCCGCGGGCAAGGTGGCCGCGGACGGTGCCGGCGAAGGTCCATGCAAGCAGAGCGACAACGGAGAAAAACGAGATGCCGCTGGTGAGCCGGTGGGTGAACTCAATGATGGTGTCGGTGCGCGCCGAGTGCTGGATGACGGTGCCGTTGCAGAGCGGCCAGTGGTCGCCGCAGCCTGCGCCGGAGCCGGTGGCTCGCACCAGAGCGCCCCACAGAATCACGGCAATAAAGTAGGCGAGTACGCCCCAGGCAAAGCGCCTCAACGCCGCCGAGGGAAGCCGGCGCGCGCGAATCAAAGTAGCTGTCGAAGACATCCGGGCCGCTCCGTGTCAGCTTCAAGTTTAATGCAGGCGCAGATGATCCCCTCCTGCGGCTCGTGCCCACTCTTCCCCGAAGTCTTCCATGCCGGGTCGCCTTCGGCCCTTTAATTCGCTATATGGAATTCTTATCTCAGATCGTGGATAATCGGCTTAATCGCAGCATCGGTTTCGGGCAGACAGGGGGCACGAACGATGAATGCACTGTTGTGGATTGCTCAGGTACTGCTGGCGGGGATCTTCCTCTTTATCGGGATAACCAAGCTGTTTGCCGATGAAAGGCTGCTTCGCCGGCTCGAAGGCCTTCCGGGACGTGGGGCAGTGACGCTCACGCGGGCACAGGCGGTTCCGGTAGGACTGCTGGAGATAGCCGGAGCCATCGGGGTGGTCATGCCGCCCATGTTGACACCCGAAGCGCTGGCGCCCGATTACCTGATGGTTCGGCTGGCGGCTGCCGGACTGGCATTGCTGATGGTGGGTGCGAGCATCTTCCACGCCAGGCGCCGAGAATCGGCTGCCCCGTCGGTTACGCTTTTTCTTCTCGCTTTGTTTGTTCTGGTTGGCCGCTGGCCTCACTGAACAGCTGAATAGCTAAATAGCTGAATAAATAAACAAAGGACCAAACTCCGCCTTTCCCCTCGTTCCGCAGGAGCAACGAAGGTTGCGCCGCGCGATGCCGAGTAATTTGGCCGGTTTCCCACCTTCGGGAAAGCGCCGCCAGCCCTAGCCAATCTTCCTGACTTGTGTTAATGTACTGGTTTGCTGCCTTCCTCATCTGAGTGTATAACCGCCGCATCATCAGAGACTTGGCAGTGACCAGAAAGGCTCGGGGAAACAGGAACGGATGCCCGATTACGTCTACCTTTTAGAGAATCGCCTTTCGCCGGATCAGCGAAGTGCGCTTCAGCACCTGCGGGAAGCCGCGCGCCAGGCGGAGATGATCCTGTTCCTTACCGGCGACGCGGTGCGCGATCTGACCAGCGGGCACGCCGTCCGCGAGCTTGAAGTTGCGGTTCATGGAAATGCTCTTAAATTAAAGAAACCGCTGGAGAAACTTGGCGCTAAAGTGTGGGGCGAAGATGCCGCGTCGCGCAGCCTTTACCTGTGCTTTCCCGGCACCGTGCGGGTCGATGTTGTCAGCACGCATCGCGTCGAGTATCCCAAACCCGGCAAAGCCGTGTATCACCCGGCCTCGATTCAGGAGGATCTGCGGCGGCGCGACTTTACCGCCAACGCCATGGCTATTTCGATGAACGAAGGCTCGTTCGGGCTTTTGATGGACCCTCTGAACGGAGCTGCCGACATCGAATCGAGAACGCTGCGGCTGGTCTCCAACTATGGATTTCTGGAGGATCCCTCGCTTCTGATCCGGGCGGTGCGCTATCGCGCCCGGCTGGGCTGGGAGCTGGATCCCCGCACGCAGGCCAGGTATGAGAGCGCCAAGGCGGAGGGAGTGATCGAGCATCTCTCGCCGACGGCCCGCAGCCGGGAGCTGGAGCAGATCGGCCATGAGGAAGAGGGACTGAAAGTTCTGCGCGCCCTTGAAGATGAAGGGTGGATGAAGGTGCTGTATCCGTCATGGACCTCGTCCCGCGCAGATGAGCCAAAACTCAAGGCTTTGCATGAGCTTGCGGTGGAATTGCTGATGCAGGGCGTGCACCCGGACATGTCGGCTGCGCAGATGCAGTTACTGACCGCGGGCATGAGCGGCAAGGATCTTGCCGGGCTGAAGCGCCTGCTGCTGCGGCCGGGATTCGTTCAGGAGTGGGACAAGCTGGACGAGATTGCCGCCGGTTTTCAAAAGGTATTGCTTGCCAAACAGAACGGCTCTGCTTCGGCAACCTACAAGCTCTTTATGAGCTATGATCCGGAAGCCATCCTGTGGCTCGGGTTTACGAGCAGGAACTCGGTTGTGCAGGAAAAATATCGTCAGTTCCTGAAGGTCTGGCCCGAGGCGCGCCAGCGCATCCCTTATGCGCTGATGCAGGAGATGCGGATCACCCACGAGCTGCCAGGCTTCAATGACCTGGTGCAGTCGATCTTCCTCGAGCTGATCGATGGACGGCTGACCACTCCGGAAGAGATGCGCGCATATCTTGAGCCGCACTCGCCGCCTGCGCCGCCCCCGCAGCCTACCTATAAGC
>DATGLJ010000317.1:0-2232 GCA_035294185.1 Occallatibacter sp.
GCGATGTGCTGTTGTGTACCTTGATCGGCTTTCGCTTGCTCACGCTCGGTTCGTGCAGGCGCTGCCCGCGCAGCCCGCGCGACAGCTTTTCATCGAGTGCGCCGATGTCGGCGATGGCGCGGTCGTAGGCCTTGCGCGGCGCCTCGGACCGGACATCGGCGGCGGCAATAATGTGGACTTGATGGCGCAGATGATCGAAGGCCAGCAGCCGGTCGTAAAAGGCGAAAACGCAGTCCGGCAAGCCAAGGTCGTCTTTAGTGCGCTCCGGTAAGCGCTCGAATTGCCGCACCATGTCATAGGCGAAATAGCCCACGCCGCCGGAGGTAAACGGAGGGAGTCCCGGCACCGGGGCTGGACGGTGCTGCCGCAGGTGACGGCGCAGCAGCTCAATCACGCTGCCTTGGCTGCGCTGGACGGAGGGGCCTTCGCGAACCGCCAGGTCGCTGCCGCGCGCGGTGATCACCGTTCGCGGCTGCGCCCCAAGGAAGGTGTAGCGCCCGATCTTCTCGCCGCCCTCGACCGATTCCAGCAGGAAGGCGTACTTCTGCCGCGCGGCGATGCTGAGAAACGCGCCTACCGGCGTGAGTAAATCTGCGCTCAGGGTCCGAACCACGGGAATGAGGGTAGCGTTACGGCTAAGCTCGAGGAAGGTGCGATAGTCGGGCGTGAGCATCGGAGTGGTCAGCACAGGTGAACTGGCTTCCCGGTCGAGTGCCCCTTTTACACTCGAAGGGTGATGAAGTTCAACGGGATTATACGGGATGGTGGCCGCAGCGAATAACTTCGGCTCTTCCGGTTCGACTTTCGCGGCTGCTGGGCACCAGGTCCCGCGTGGTTCGAGACCTGGCAGTTCCCGCAGCTGGAAACCGTTGACACCGGCGGCCTAAACAGAGTTCGGTTGCCGTCGCGAAAGTAGCTTATGATGTTGCCCACGCGGATGATGGGGCCTTTACACAATCAGGCGCAGGCAGAAACCACGCCGCCGGCGGAGAAGAACCTGGCTAGACCGATGCCGGCGTGGCGCCGTGCCGGGTCAGGGCGTCGCGCTGCCGCGTTTGTGTTGTACAACATCGCCGCAGTGCTTCTTTTGCTGCTGCTGTTAGAAGGTGCGGCCAGCGTCTACTATGCGTTTCGCGCCGCTTTTGCCTCGCCGCCGGTCGCCGAGAGCCTCTACACAGAGTACGATCCTGAGCTGGGATGGATAAACCTGCCGAACGTTTACCTTCCCAACCTGTTTGGGCCGGGAAGATTCCTGCGGACCAATGCGCAGCGCTTCCGCAATAAGGCCGATTTCTCCCCGCACGTGCCGCCGGGCAAGGTCCGCATTATTTGTTCCGGCGACTCCTTCACCTTTGGCTTCGGCGTGGACAACGACCACACTTGGCCGCACCTGCTCGCCGCGCACACCGCTAACCTCGAAGCTGTAAACATGGGTCAAGGGGGTTACAGCGCCGGCCAGGCGTACTTGTGGTACAAACGCGACGGCGTGAAGCTGGACCATGACATCCAGCTCTTTACCGTCATTGCGCCCGATCTCTACCGCATGCAGCACGCGCGTTTCAACGGATACGGCACGCCGGTGCTCGCCGTGGAGAACGGCAGGGTAGTAGCGACGAACGTCCCCGTGCCGCGCACCATGCAGGTATGGGCGCCGCGGCTGGTGCGCACTGAAAACGCGCTCTCCAACCTGAGCATCACCCGCTTGCTCCGGCGCGCCTTTAAGCTCGATCGCACGCCTCCCCTGGCGCCGTCGAACGAGCGCAACCAGGAAACCGCCAACGTCGTGAGCCATATGCTCGACGACCTGCGGGAAACCAATGTGGCCAAGCACAGCGTGCTTGTCCTGGTATATCTCCCGATCCAGGAGGACTTGATACAAAGGCCCGGTCCGTCCTGGCGCGGGTTCCTGGCTGAGTATGCGCAGGAGCACGGCCTGCTGTATTTCGATCTGGTTGACGACTTTCGCAAGCTGCCTCCGGCAGAACTAGACAAGCTGTTCATCGCCCCGGGGCAGGTGGATTTTCCCGGAGCTGCCGGACACTATAGCGAGGCCGGCAATGCTTTTGTCGCCGACCGGATCTATCAGCGGCTCCTTGCCAATCCGGAGACCGCAGCCAAACTGCATGCTCGCTGATCGAACGACGAAATCACGCTATCGGAGGTCCGCATGGATAAGGTCAATCTGGCGCAGAAGTTTTCGCTTTTCGCCGAGGCATACAAACCGAAGATCGT
>DATGLJ010000318.1:0-9565 GCA_035294185.1 Occallatibacter sp.
CGCCCTGCTCTTCGGCCTTGCCGTCTCCGGCGTCGGCAGCCATTCGTCGCTGGTCGAAGGCGATCCCATGGGACCCTTCTGGCTCACTGGCGGCGGCTTCGGCCTCGACGGCACGTGGATCGCATTTTTCGTCATCCTTGCCGCCATTCCGGTCATCTTCCGCCTCACCCGCGATCTCAACTACCGCTATAACGCGCCGGTTTTGGAGCCGGGCGGCATTCCGGTCGATCTTGAGGCCGCCGCCCGCGCCCAGCACGAAGCGGCGATGGGGCCGGTTTCGCCGCCGCTGGTGCGGACTATCGAGCCGGCAAGGGGGTCGGCCGCTAATGGACCAGTAAGCGGTCCGGTCAATGGTCCGGTCAGCGGTCCGGTCAGCAGGCCAGTAAGCGAACCGGCGAACGGTCCGGCGTCTGTGCCGGGCGCTGCTCCCGGGTCCTCGGCGTCCGGTGAAACCCCTGTCGATCCTCCCACAACATCTTGAATGCGGCCGGCTTGCTCCGGCGCTGCGCCGGGAGACTCTTCCTGTCAGAAACGCATCTGTGCCTAGTGGCGAGTTGCTGCGCGATCGTCCGCTGACGGCGCCGGCGTCCATTTCCTGTTTTTGAATTGTGATTGAATCCCTTTTTGCTTGAACCGGGCTTGTTTTTGCGTGATCCTGAAACTGGACATGGGAGGCTCCCATGGCGCGGTTCGTTTTGCTGAAAAACCCGTTTCGCCTTTCCCGCGGACTTTTGTTTTACGTGCCGGCTGTCTTACCGGCCGTTGTGATCGTTCCGCACGCGGTCTCCGCGCAGGTCATTACCATCGACACAAGCGGCAAGCATCCCGCCTCCGCCAATGGGCCGGTGGACCGCCAGTTCCAGCAGATCCAGCCCACGCATGTGGCGCTCTCGACAGCTCCCATGGGGGCGCGCGACAAGCTTGAAATCGTCCGCATCATGCAGTCCGAGCAGGGCTTTGCCATGCGTCCGTTCCCGCGCGGCCACAAAGGCCTTACGCTGACGGCCAACGGCAAGCTGGAGCCGGCCGGAGAAGCCTACCTGAACATGGTGACCAGCGACGGCCTGAGCGCCAAGCCCGGAGACCGGCTGGTCATCACCGATATCAAGATCGATCGCAATAAGATCGTCTTCGACCTCAATGGCGGACCGGATGCCAGGCACCGCTTCCTGCGCCATATCTCGGTCGGCATGGGGGATCCGACCTATGGCACGGACACGCCCATCGTCGCCGATAATGGCGAGGAGCCGACCGGGGCGCGGCTTACGCTCGCCTTCCAGGACCATGTTCCGGAACTGACCGGAGAACAGGTGAAGGCTCTGCTTGCGCCCCTCATCTCCTTCGACGTGAAGACGCCTGTGCAGGCCTATACCGACACGCTGCCCAGACCGCTCAAAGAGGCCATCCTCAATCACCAGGTTCTGGTGGGCATGAACACCGACATGGTGCTGTTCGCCAGGGGCGAGCCGGCGCACAAGATGCACGAGATGGATGGGCAGATGCCTATCGAAATCTGGCTCTACGGCCAGCCGCCCGAGGATGTGACCTTCGTGCGCATCAACGGCAACCGCGTCATCCGCGTGGAAGTTGCAAAGGTCGGCAAGCCGATCGAGGTCTTCGACAAGGATGTCGTCGACGATATGCTCCGTGCCGACGGCCGCGCCCCCGTCTCCGAACAGGCCGAAAATACCCATGTTATCCGGGAGGGCGACGTGCAGCGCGACCCGGATAAGCAGGCCCCTGCGCCGCCGCCAACGCTGCGCAACCCCGGCGAAACCCTGCCCCAGGACAGCGACAAGAATAACGCCGGCGTGATGAAACCGGTGCATTTCCCCAAGCCGCAGCCGGACGATTATCCCGACGCGAGCAAGAGGGGGCAGCAGCAGGAGGGCGGCCAGCAGAGCGCAGGACAGCAGAAGCAGGATGCCTCGGCTCCCGGGCAACCTGTCCCGGCTTCTTCGAGCGGCGGCCCGCCGGCAGCCGGACCGCAGAACCCTCAGCCCGCCACGCCCGCGCCGCAGGCGACAACCATCGGCGGCAATCCGGACAGCCAATAAGGGCTGCGCACGGCGCGCCGGGAGCGATCCCCGGTACCGCTGTCATTCAGAGCTGATGGTAAGGGCTGGTTCCAGAAGGGTTCCGCGCAACCAGCAATTCGAATGCAAAATCCGCAGCGGTGTGTGCGGTCAGCGTTTTGGCGTCCGCAGCCCAAGTTCCTTCATCGCAATCTGCAGATCGGCCCAGGCTTCCTTCTTTTGCCGCGGGTCGCGCAGCAGGTATGCCGGATGGTAGGTCACAATCAGGCTCGCGCTGCCGAAGGCATGCACTCGCCCGCGCAGTCCGGCGAGCGGCTGCCGCCGGCCCAGCAGATAGGTGGCGGCCGTAGACCCCAGCGCCACAATCGCCTGCGGCCGAACCACGTCAATCTGGCGGAAGAGAAACTGCGAGCAGGTGTTGGCCTCCTCCGGCTCGGGCGTGCGGTTGCCCGGCGGCCTGCATTTGACCACGTTGCAGATGTAGGTTTCTTCGCGCTTCAGCCCCATGGCCGCGATCATGTTGTTGAGCAACTGTCCCGCACGGCCCACAAACGGCAGCCCCTGCGCATCTTCATCCGCGCCCGGCCCTTCGCCGACAAACATCAGCCGCGCGTTAGGGTCGCCCTGGCCGAACACGATGGAGTGGCGGCCCTGGTGAAGCGGGCAGCGCCTGCAATCGCCGATATCTTCGACAATCTGCAGCAGGGCGGCAGGACGGTCGGCAGGAGCAACGAAGTTGCCTGCTGCCGGGGCGGCGGGAACAGATTTGCGCGCAGGAATGGCTGAGTCCTCTGGAAAAAAATCGGATTGAGAAGCGCAATTTCCCATCGTTTCCGGCAGCTGCGGGGGAACAGATGGGGCATAGGGAGATTGGGTTTCGAGCGGGGATGTTTTTGCTGCAAAAGCAGCGGAGATTTCCGGCCAAGTCGCGCCGGATTCGGCAAACGCGGCAGGCGGCGCCGGATCGACTGCGCGCCGGTAGAGATCGGTGAGGCCGAGATCGCGATAGAAACGCAGGCGGGCGGTCAGGGCTTCGCGCGCCGCCGGATCGAGGATGCGGTTCATGGCCCGTCCCTACTCCATCATGCGCTGCCGCCGCGGAGAAGCCGCCTCGTCCGGCAGTCGTTCCCGATCGGATTGCCGGTCGCCGGCAATAGCGGGACTGCCATCGATTTCCACGACTACCTGGCGCGGGCGGCGCAATGCGAGAATTTCGTCAAGGATGCGGTCGGCCAGCTCGCGCTTGGGCATCGCCGGCATCTCCACGGCCGTCGTTGGGGTCAGAAAGGTCGCCGCGTTGATCTCGGCATCGATTCCCACGCCCTCGCCGGCCACGTCATTCACGACAATGGCGTCTGCCCCTTTTTTCAGCAGCTTGGCGCGGCCGTTCTCCACCACGTGCTCGGTTTCGGCGGCAAAACCCACAATCAGCTGGCCTGGCCGGCGCCGCCGGACGGCTTCGGCAAGAATATCTTCCGTCGGCATGAGCTCGAGCGTCATCGGGCCGGTGCGCTTCAGCTTCTGATCGGCCACCGCCACAGGCCGGTAATCGGCCACCGCCGCGGCTTTGATCACCAGCGTGGACTGCTGCATACGGTCGAGCACGGCTTTGCGCATCTCGTCGGCCGTGACGACCTTCACCAGCTCGCATCGCGCCGGCGGATGGAGCGCGGTGGGCCCGCTGACAAGTATGACTTTGGCTCCCCGGCTCTGCGCAGCCTCCGCCAGCGCATAGCCCATCTTGCCGCTTGACCGGTTGCCGATGAAGCGCACCGGGTCGAGAGCTTCGCGCGTGCCGCCGGCGGTTACCAGCACCGTTTCGCCGGCCAGATCGTTGCGGCGATTGAGAACCGAAAGCACAACTCTGGCAATCTGCTCGGGCTCGGCCATTCGTCCGGCGCCCACCATGCCGCAGGCCAGGTCGCCCGAGCCCGGCTCGATGACGCGCACCCCGCGCTGCCGCAGGATTTCCATGTTGGCCTGCGTCGCCGCGTGGTTCCACATGTTCACGTTCATGGCCGGAGCCACAAGAACGGGAGCCGTCGCCGCCAGATACATGGTGGAAAGAAAATCGTCGGCAATGCCGTGCGCAAATTTGGCCAGAATGTTGGCCGTAGCCGGCGCAACCACGAGCGCATCGCCCCACTGCGCCTCGGCGATGTGGTCGATGCCGTTCTGCTCGGAGCTGGGATCGGATATGGCGCGGTCATCCCAGAGGCTGGAGATGACCTTGTAGCCGGTGAGGGCCGCAAAGGTAAGCGGCTGCACGAAGCGGCAGGCGGCCTCGGTCATCGCAACGTGGACCTCTGCGCCCTGGCGCTGCAGCTCGCGCACCAGCTCCGCGGCTTTGTAGGCTGCAATCCCGCCCGAGACGCCCACTGTGACGCGCATAGCTAGATTGTAGACCAGCGGTCGGAGAAGCAGGGCAGGGGACTGAGGGACTTGAGCGGGGTGTGTCAGGCGCTCGCGGTGACCGGTAGGCTTTCCTGCTGGGGTGAAGTCCGCTATGGATGGGCTGCTTCGGCGCGGCTGAAGCAGCGCCATTTCCCTGCAGCATAGATGCAACCGGCTCCAGGGTGAGGAAATCGCGCTCAGGGACAGAGGAGGGGAAGTACAGAAAAGACAATTCAGAAGAAGCGCGAAGACTCCGCATCAAACAGCGGAGCGCCATGATGGCCAGCCGCTGTTCCGTAGTCCGTGCCTGCCGTCTTTTCAGCTCAGCAGAATCGGGATCGCCGGTCCTTCGATCAGCGGCTTGGTAACCGGTTTCTCGCTCTTCACGTAGGCAATCTTGCCTGCCTCAATCTCTTCCTGAGCGATACGGCAGGGTTTTTGAGATCGCGTAGCGATAAGCGCGTGAGAGCCGCTCTGCAACTGGCGGGCCCGGCGCGCCGCAACGAGGACCTTGCGGTAATTGGAGTCAAAGCTGGTTTCAATCGTCATCGGAGTCATCTCCAAACGGCAACTGTTGCTGGCCGGAGGCGCCGATGATGCCGAAGGCCTCCAGCACAGGCTTGAGCCGCTCCTGCGAGTTCGATTGCAGACAGGCTGCGGCAACCTCCAACACCCTTCGCGAGCGGTAGGCGATGGCCTCGCCATTGCGATAGAAACGCTCGGCCAGGACAATGGCTTCCAATTGCGCGACCGCGCGGTCAAGGATGTCGTTGACCAAAATATAGCTATACTCGCGATAATTCTCAATCTCCTTGCTGGCTTCGCGCAGCCGCCGGAAGACCTCTTCCTCGTTGACCACGCCCTCGGCGCGGCTGCGGTTGCGCAGGCGGGTGCGCAGCACGGTGGGATTGGGCGGCATCACGAAGATGCCGACGGCCTCCGGCAGCCGCGCCCGGACCTGCGCAGCGCCCTGCACGTCGATATCGAGCAGCAGGTCGTGGCCGGCCAGCCGCGCCTCGTCGAGCGATGATTTGGCCGTGCCATAGAGGTTGCCGAATACCTCCGCCCATTCCAGAAACATGCCTGCCTCGATCATGCGCTGGAACTGCTCGCGGGTAGTGAAGTGGTACTCCCGGCCGTCTTCTTCGCTTCCGCGCGGGGCGCGGGTTGTCCAGGAAACGGCGAAGTCGATGCCGACTACCTGCTTGCGCAGCTCGCTGACCAGCGTGCTTTTGCCGGAACCTGAGGGAGCCGAAATGATGAAGAGAATTCCCGCCACTGTTCGTTTTTGTCCTTATCTGCTTTCGGTATTGAACTGATCCGGGCCGGGCTTGTCCGGCCCGCCTTACTCCACATTTTGTATCTGCTCGCGGGCCTTCTCGATCTCGGCTTTCATGGCGAGGCCCAGCTCGGTGATGCGCGTTCCTTTGCCGCCCAGCCCGCCCGTCTTTGAGAGCAGCGTGTTGGCTTCGCGGTTCATCTCCTGCAGCAGAAAATCCAGCTTCTTGCCCACTTCGCCGCCGGCGTCGAGCAGTTCGCGAAAGTGCGCGATGTGGGTTCCCATGCGCGCCAGCTCTTCGGAAACGTCGCTGCGGTCCACCAGCACGGCGACTTCTTCGAGCAACCGCTGGCGATTGAACTCCGGCCCGGCGGCGGCCATGAGCCGCTGCGTCAGCCGCTCCTGGTAGCGCTGCTCAATCTCCGGAATCAGCTCCCGCACTCCGGCGCTGGCTTCGGCAAGCCGCGTCATAATGTCCAGCAGGATGGCTTCCAGCGCATTGCCTTCGCGCGCCCGCATAATCTTGAGCTGATCGAGCAGGAGCGGAATCTGCTCCAGCACGCTGGCTGCAAGGCTGCTCAGGTCGTCTTCGCTGCGCGTCTCAGCCTGCAGCGCGCCGGGCAGCCGCAGCGCCGCATTCAGGTCCGGCTCGCCCTTCAGTTTGTGTTCGGCTCGCGCCGCGGCAAATGCGGCGACGTAGCCCGCCACCAGCTCGCGGTTGTAGCCCGTCTTCTGCTGCGCCGCGCGATCGATAGAAAGCGACAGCTCGACGTGGCCGCGGACAAGATGTTCCTTGAGAATGCGGCGCAGTTCCATCTCCAGCGCATCCAGCCCGTTAGGCAGCCGAAACTGCAGGTCGAGAAAACGATGGTTGACGCTCTTGATCGCCAGCGTATAGCTGAGCTGGTTCTGCTCGCCGCGCAGCGGCGCGCGCGCCTGCACGCGCGCATACCCTGTCATGGAAAAAATGGCCATTCGCTCTATTCCTCGGCCCGGACGGCAAGGGCTGGATCGCAGGCCGGGGCCTGGACAGTGGATGGAGCCGGCGCCATCGGATCGATCTGCGGCTCCGGCATGTCGATGAACTGGAGCTGATACAGCTTCTGGTAGGTGGGCGAGCTGGCCAGCAGCTCTTCGTGCGGAGCGATCGCGGTAATGCGGCCGTCCTCGAGCATGGCGATGCGATTGGCCCGCCGGATCGTCGACAGACGGTGTGCAATCACGATCGCAGTGCGGCCCTGCATCAGGTTGGCCAGCGCCGCCTGCACCAGCGCTTCGCTCTCGGCATCGAGTGCCGATGTTGCCTCGTCGAGGATGAGAATGGGCGCGTTCTTGAGGATCGCCCTTGCTATGGCGATGCGCTGGCGTTCGCCGCCCGAGAGCCGGAAGCCTTTTTCGCCGATGATCGTGTCGTAGCCCTGCGGCATGCGCATGATAAAGTCATGGGCCAGCGCATTGCGTGCTGCCTCTTCAATCAGCGCCGGCCGCGTCTCCGGCTGGCCATACGCAATGTTGTTGCGCACCGAGTCGTTGAACAGGATTGTCTCCTGCGTCACCTGCGCAATTTGCCTGCGCAGCGAAGACAGGGTCAGGTCGCGCACGTCCTGCCCGTCGATCAGAATGCGCCCGGAAGTCACGTCGAAGAAGCGCGGAATCAGGTTCACCAGTGTGGACTTGCCCGCCCCGCTCGGCCCGACCAGAGCCAGCACTTCGCCGGCCCGCACTTCGAGATCGACGTTGTGCAGAATCTGCTGCTCGCCGTCCTGGTTGGCGTAGGAGAAGCCGACATTCTCGAACCGGACTGAGTTGCGAAACCGGCCGAAATTCACAGCGTGCGCGCGCTCGACAACGTCGTCCTTGGCGTCAAAGTAGCTGAAGATGGAAGACGATGCGCCCAGCGCCTGCTGAAAGCTGTTGTAATAGGAGGCAAACCGCCGCATGGGGTCGTAGAGCTTGAAGAGCAGAATGATGAAGGCCACGAATGTGCCGATCGTCATATAGCCGCTTCTGATTTCGTTCCGTCCGATCAGCAGCAGAAGGGCAATCGCTATGGCGCCGATAGCGTCCATCAACGGCGAGCTGATCGACTGCATCCGGATGCTGCGCAGGTTGGCGCGGAAAAGCCTCCGCGCGGCCGTTTTGAAGCGCAGAATCTCCCATATCTCCGTGTTGAACGCCTTCACAATCCGGTTGCCCGTGACTGTTTCATGCAGGATGTTTTGTATCTCGGCGAGCTTATCCTGGCTGGAGCGGGTGCGATGCCGCACCTCGCGCCCGATCTTGCGCGCCGAGATCACGACTACGGGAACGAACAGGAGCAGCGCCCAGCTCAGATAGCCGCCCAGCCGGATGACCAGCGCAATGGCGACCAGGAAGGTAAAGAACTGCTGCAGAAAGTCGCCGATCACCGAACTTGCGGCGATCTGTACGCGATCGACATCGTTGATGAGCGTGGAAAGAATGCTGCCCGTCGAGTGCCGGTGAAAAAAGCTGGAAGAGCGGCGCAGGGTGGCTTCGTAAAGCTGATTGCGCAGGTCGGTGATCGTTCCGAAACCCGAATAATTCACCAGGTAATTGCCGGCGTAGTCGCACAAGCCCTTCAGCATTGTTGACGCCACCAGAGCATAGGCCACAACCACCCAGGCATTATGAAAATGGAAGGGCAGGAACTGCGGAACAAGGATGCGCAGATCGAAATGCCATCGCGAGTGAGGAAGGCCGAGAAGGATCGGCCCTTCGGGCGCATCCGGCGCCAGCACCCGATCGAAAATGGGCTGGAAAAGCAGGACGCGGAAGTTATCCAGCAGGCCGTCGGCAGCCAGCAGTAACACGCCCAGGAGCCATTGCAATGTGTACGGCAGGCCGTAGCGCAGAAGACGGAAAAGGTTCTTCATGAACGATCCGCCGCCGGCGCTTCAGCCTTCCGGTATGTTGCGGAAAGCGCCATCCAGATATTGTAATGGCCCAATGAACCCGACCGCTGGCAGCAGCCTTTCGCGCCCTGTGCGCACGGTTTTTCTCGACCGCGACGGCGTGCTGAACGAAAAGGCGCCGGAGGGCGACTACGTCGCCGACTGGCGGCAGTTCCGCGTTCTGCCCGGCGTCCCGCAGGCCATTGCCCGTCTCAATCGCGCCGGTTTGCGCGTCATCGTAGTGACGAACCAGCGGGGCGTCGCCCGCGGGCTCTATACGCTCGAACAGGTCGAGGCCATGCACGCCCGCTTCGCCGGGATTCTGGCCCGGCACGGCGCTCATATTGACGCATTTCTCGTCTGCCCGCACGAGGCCGGCGAGTGCAACTGCCGCAAGCCGCTCACCGGCTTGTTCGACCAGGCCGTAGCGCGCTTTCACGATGTCACTGCCGGCCAGAGCGTGATGATCGGCGACTCGGACGCCGACATGGAGTTCGGCCGCCGCCTGGGCATGACGACCATCCGGATCGCACCCGATGCCGATCGCCGCAAAGACGGCGGCAGCAGGGCGACAGCGGCAGAACTGCAATTTTCTTCGCTCCCTGAGGCGGTGGACGCCCTGCTGCGAACCGCGAAATTTGCGTGAGTGGCCGCTGGCATCGGAAAGTAAATTAGCCGCTCCCAAAGACGCTCGTCGCCTCGCATTGACCATGCATGCACCAATTGCTACACTGTCAATGCGGGGTGGAGCAGCCCGGTAGCTCGTTGGGCTCATAACCCAAAGGTCGCAGGTTCAAATCCTGCCCCCGCAACCACACGAATTTGCGTAGGGATGGCTTCTGAGCCATCCCTTTCGTTTCCAAGCAGATGCCAGCTTCCCTCGGCGACATAGAGGGACTTCCCGTTCTTTGCCTGCGGCACCATGCGGATCTCCGAGACATGCT
>DATGLJ010000319.1:0-10781 GCA_035294185.1 Occallatibacter sp.
CTACGGCGAAATCCTGGCCCGCAGGGATATCGACGCCGTCATCATCGCCACGCCCGATCACTGGCACAAGCAGGCCGCCGTCGACGCGATGAAGGCCGGCAAAGATGTCTACTGCGAGAAGCCGATGATCCATGTTTACGCCGACGGCCCGGAGATGATCGAGACCTCGCGCTCCACCGGCCGCATTCTGCAGATCGGCAGCCAGCGCGTCAGCTCGATCCTCTATGCCAAGGCCAAGGAGCTGCTTGCCTCGGGCGCTATCGGCCAGCTCAATATGGTTACCGCGCACTGGGACCGCAACTCCTCCATCGGCGCATGGAACTACACCATTCCTCCCGACGCCTCGCCAGCGACCTGCGACTGGCCGCGCTTTCTTGGAACAGCGCCTAAGATTCCTTTCAACGCCGGGCATTTCTTTCAATGGCGCAAGTGGAGCGCCTACGGCAGCGGCGTGGCCGGCGACCTGTTCGTTCACCTCTTCAGCGGAACGCACTTCGTTACCGGCTCCAGAGGCCCGACGCGCGGCATGGCCACCGGCGGCCTGCGCTACTGGAAGGATGGCCGCGATGCCGCCGACGTTATGCTTGGCCTCTTTGATTATCCCGAAGGTTTCAATCTGAGTCTGCGCGTGAACTTCGTCGATGGCGGCGAAGAGAGCGAGGGCCTCGTCTTCACCGGTTCGGAAGGGACCATGGAAATCGCCGGCAACTCCGTGAGCCTGAGCCGTGTTCCGCGCGAAAAGGAACCGGGTTACACCATCGATACTTTCACTGAAGCGACACAGCAGAAATTTCTGGCCGAATACCGGGCCAGATATCCCCTGCGGCATCCCATGGGCGCGCCCGCGGCCGGCTTCGAACGCTATATCGCGCCCGAGGGCTACAACGACAGTTACGACCACCTGCGCAATTTCTTCGCGGCGGTGCGTTCGCGCAAACCGGTTGTGGAAGACGCCGTCTTCGGCTATCGCGCCGCCGGAGCCGCGCTGCTCAGTAACCTGAGCATGAAACGCGGCGCAGTGGTCGAATGGGACCCGGAGAACATGAAACTGGTCTAGTCGGCCTTTGTTAAACTTCACTCCAGACGGTCCCTGTTGCACCCAGGGCCAGTCGAGCGGCGGGAGAGTCCATGCCAGTAGTCGAACTCGTAGGAGTCACCAAAGCCTATGAGAATAAGGTCGCCGTTCATCAATTGAGCCTGTCCATCGATGCCGGCCAGATGTTCGGCCTGCTCGGCCCAAACGGCGCAGGCAAAACCAGCTCGATCCGCATGATGATGGGCATCACCATGCCCGACTCCGGCCAGGTGCGGCTCTTTGAAAAACCCTTTGATCGCCGGAGCCTCGACCACGTCGGCTACCTGCCCGAGGAGCGCGGCCTCTACAAGAAGATGAAGGTGCTCGACCAGCTTATCTTCTTCGGCCAGTTGCACGGACTCACGGCGGAGCTGGCTCGCCGCCGCGCCACAGATTGGGCCGAAAGACTGGACATCGCCGCCGCGCTTGAGAAGAGAACCGAAGAGCTTTCCAAGGGCATGCAGCAGAAGATTCAGTTCATCGGCTCGATCCTCCATGATCCCGGTTTGATCGTGATGGATGAGCCCTTCAGCGGCCTCGACCCCGTCAACGCGGGCCTGCTTGAGCGCTCGCTTCTTGAACTGAAAGCTCAGGGCCGGGCCATCCTCTTTTCCACTCACCGCATGGACCAGGTGGAGAAGCTCTGCGACTCCATCTGCCTCGTCAATAATGGCGAGGCTGTTCTTACCGGAACAATGCGTGAGATCAAGAGCCGCTACGAGCGCAATCGCGTTAACGTCGAGTTCGAGGGCGATGCCGGTTTTCTGGCAAGCGAAGAAATCGCCGAAGCAAAGAATTTCTCAGGCCATGCCGAGATCCTGCTCAAGCCGCATGGCGACGCGCAGAAGCTCCTGCGCGAGGCCTCGTCCCGCGCCACAATCTACCGCTTCGAGCTGGTTGAGCCTTCGCTTGAAGAAATATTTATCCGCACCGTGGGAGGCAAAGCCGATGCTTAAGCTGCCGCGCAATATCCTGCTCATCGCCCGGCGCGAATATCTCGAGAAAATTCGCGGCCGAGCCTTCCGGTTTTCCACTGTGCTGGTGCCTTTGCTGATGATCCTGATGCTGGGCGGCAGCTTTTTTACCACCCGCTTTGCGGGCGTGGGCAGGCACATCGTGATCGCCGGTCCCAGTCCGGCGCTGGTCGCGGCGGTGCGCGATCAACTGATCGAGAACAGGGATGCCAGGCTTACCGTGGACCTCGACGCGCCGGCAACCGCGCAGGAGAGGACTGCTCTTTCAGAGCAGGTGCGCAGCAAAGCCATCGACGGCTATCTCTGGATTGAAATGCCGGCAGACGACGCACCAAGCGCAACTTATGTTTCCGGCTCGGCCGGCGACCCGGCGACCGCGGCAAGGCTTGAGTCCGCACTGAACGATGTGCTGCTCCGGCAGCGGCTGGCCCAGTCCGGCATAACCGGAGCGCGCATCGACGCGCTGCTGAAAAACGTTCCCGTGCAAACCCTTCGGCTGAACCCGTCGGGTCAGGCCGGCAAAAGCAGCGAAAGGGCGATGCTGGCCAAGATCATGCTGGAGATCTTCCTGCTCACCATGCCGATTCTGCTTTACGGCATGGATATGGCCCGTTCCATTATCGAGGAAAAAAGCTCGCGCATATTCGAGGTCATGCTCTCGGTCGTGCGCCCCGGCGACCTGCTTGCCGGTAAGCTCATCGGCATCGGCGGCGTAGGGCTCACGCAGATCGCCATCTGGGCTGTTGTTGCAGGGCTGATGAGCGGTTCGGCGCTTACCGCAATCCTGATGCGCGGCAATGTCGCGGTGAGTTTCTCCTGGGCGGAGGGCGCGCTCTTTCCGGTTTATTTCGTGCTGGGCTTCCTCTTGTATAGTTCGCTCTTTTCCGGCCTCGCCGCCACCTGCGAGACGGTGCAGGAGTTTCAGATGTATGCCCCGCTCGCGGTGCTGCCCACCTGGTTCAGCTTCGGCATTATTCCGGTCGTGCTGAATAATCCCAACTCGCCCTGGGCGGCAGGTGCTTCGCTGTTTCCGTTCACCTCTGCTTTCATCATGGTCCCGCGCATCGGCCTGCAGACGCCGCCCATGTGGCAGATTGCCGCTTCCATCGCGCTGCTGATCCTGAGCATCTGGGCCGTGCTCTGGTTCTCCGCCCGGCTTTATCGCGTGGGCATCCTTATGTACGGCAAGCGCGCCACGCTGCCTGAGCTGGTGCGCTGGCTGCGCTATAGCTGAGCGGAAGAAGCCAGGAAGGCGGCGCAGCGAGCCAAAAACGAAGCGCGATGGCCCTGGCGGCGCTCGCCCTGCGAAGATCGCCAGCTTCGCTAAAATAAACGCAGTGACCGCCGCGGACCAAGCCAGCATTACGCCGCAAACTTCTGCGTCGGGAGATGGTCGCCTGCGGTTCTCGTTCCTGCGGCGGGTAATTCTGGCGATAGCCCCGCCGATCGTCTCGGCGCTGCTTTCAGTCCTGGGCCGGACCTGGCGTTTTGAGGCCATCGCCGAAGAAGGCGCAGTTGCGTTGCCCTTCGGTCAAGGCGCAGGGGCCGAGATCTACTGCTTCTGGCATCAGTGCGTGCTGCCGTGCACCGTCTATTTTCGCCGCACCCGCGCCACGATTCTTATCAGTCGCAGCTTCGATGGCGAGCTGATCACCCGCATTCTGCGGCGCTTCGGTTTCCGGGCCGTGCGCGGCTCCAGCTCCCGCGGTTCGCGCGAAGGGCTGCTCGGCCTCATGCAGGCAATTGAGTCCGGCAGCCCCGCCATCTTCACCGCCGACGGTCCGCGCGGCCCCATCTACCGCTCCAAGATGGGCCCCATCAAACTCGCGCAGCTCACCGGCGCGCCCATCGGTTCCTTTCATCTGGAGCCGGCGCGCGCATGGGTCATGCGCTCCTGGGACCGCTTCCTGGTGCCAAAGCCATTTACCCGGATCGTAGTGAGCTGGGCGCGTCCAATGCGCATTCCGGCCGATATGACGCAGCAGGATTTCGAGCGCAAGAGGCAGGAACTCGACGATACGCTCGAGCGCGCCCGCCTGAATGCGCTCGCATACCTGGGGAGGGCGGAGCAATGAGCGAAGCGGCCCCGGGCCTGCGTATTGCGGACTTCGATTTCGACTTGCCCGAGGAGCTGATAGCGCAGCAGCCGCCGGCCGAGCGAGGCCAGAGCCGCATGCTGGTCATGAATCGCGTCACAGGCGCATTTCGCGACAGCGCGTTTTCGGAGTTTCCCTCGTTGTTGCAGCCGGGCGATCTGCTGGTGCTCAATGACAGCCGCGTCATTCCCGCACGGCTCTTCGCGCGCCGCACCCTGCGCAGGGAAAAGGAAAAGCCAACCGGCCGCATCGAAGTTATGCTGACCGAGCCCGCGGGCGAAAATAAATGGCGCGCGCTCGTGCGGCCTGGCCGCAAGATCGCCATCGGGGAGCGGCTGGTTTTTTCTGCTCCGGACGGCGAGGTTGTTCTCGAAGCCGAGGTGCTCGATCGCGGTGGCTACGGCGAGCGCCTCATTCAATTTGCGCCTGTCGGGGATTTCTTCGCCATTCTCGACCGCATCGGACACATTCCGCTGCCGCCCTATATCCATCGCCCCGACGAGACCGCCGATCGCGAACGCTATCAAACGGTCTTTGCCCGCGAGCGCGGATCGGTGGCCGCGCCCACCGCCGGGCTGCATTTTACGCCGCAGACGCTCAGAGAGATTGCAGATCGCGGCGTGGAGATTGCGTACATCACGCTCCATGTCGGCCTCGGCACCTTTGCTCCGCTGCGCGTCGAGCGCGTAGAAGAAGTAAGGCTTCATCGCGAGCGCTATTCGCTCTCGGCCGAAGCCGCCGCCGCACTCAACGCCGCCGCGCGCAGTGCCCGCCGCATCGTCGCCGTGGGAACAACCTCGGTCCGCACCCTCGAGTCGATCGCGCGCCGATTTCCGGATGGTCCTGTTGAGCCGCATTCCGGCGAAACCGAACTCTTCATCTCGCCCGGCTTCGAATTCCGTCTCGTTCGTGCGCTGCTCACCAATTTCCATCTGCCGCAATCAAGCCTGCTGATGCTTGTCAGCGCCTTTGCCGGCGCGCAGCAAACAGGGGTCGAGCGCGTGCTTGCCGCTTATCGCCACGCTGTCCGGTCGCGCTACCGCTTTTTCAGCTACGGCGATTGTATGTTCATCGAGTAACCGGAAGCTGGCCCCTGCTAAACTCACTACCGTGCCCGACCAAGCCAAGCCGCCCGTCTTCCTGCTCGATGCAATGTCGTTCATCTTCCGTGCGTATCACGCGATGCAGCGCTCGCGGCCCATGTCCACGCGCTCGGGCCTGCCTACCGCGGCTACTTACGTCTTCGTCAACATGATCCGCAAGCTGCGCCAGGACTTCGAGCCGAAGTACTTTGCCGCAGTCTTCGATCCCAGCGGCGCAGTATTTCGCGACGAGCGGGCCAGGGCCATCGAGTCGCTCAGGAAGTGGAATCCGAAGACGCAATGCTACGAGGAGGTTGGATACGAGGGTTACAAGGCAAAGCGTGAAGCCATGCCCGAGGACCTCCGCCGGCAAATTCCCTATATTCGCCGTTCGCTCGAGGCGCAGCACATCCCTATCCTCGAAGCCGAAGGCTTCGAAGCGGACGATGTCATCGGCACGCTCGCCCGCCAGGCCGCCGAGCGCGGGCATGAAGTCTTCATCGTCTCCGGCGACAAGGACATGATGCAGCTCGTCACGCCGCGCGTGAAAATACTCAACCCCCAGAAGGACAACCTGATCCTCGATCCTGCGAAGGTCGAGGAGACGCTTGGCGTCCCCCCCGAGAAAGTCATCGATGTGATGGCGCTGCGCGGAGACGCTATCGACAATATTCCCGGCGCTCCCGGCATCGGCGACAAGGGCAGCGTCGAACTGATCCTTGAGTTCGGCAGCCTCGACGCCGTCCTCCAGCGCGCGGCCGAGATCAGGCGCAAAAGCTATCGCGAATCGCTCGAGCGGAATCGCGACGCCGTGCTGCTGTCGAAAGAACTGGTCACCATCGACTGCAACGTGCCGGTCGAGCTGAACCTCGCGTTGCTCGAAACCCGTCCGCCCGATGTCGAAGCCAGCCGCGAGCTTTTCACCGAACTCGAATTCACGTCGCTCCTCAAAGAGCTTGAGCCCTCGCAAAAACTCTCCCCCGTTGAGATCATCGAGAACCCCGGGGAAACGCAGCTTGCCGAGTTCTATCGCGCAGCCCGCGCCACAGGCTTCTCCTTTGCGCTCGATGCCTCGGAGCCGACCGCCGAGGAAGCCGAAGACGAGCAGCCCGCCGGGGCCTCGCTGCTCGATGCTATCGAAGAGGCCGAACGCAGGACCCAATCGAGCGTAGGTGTCGCCGCAGAGGACGGCCGCGCATTGCTCCTGCCGCTTACGCCGGAGTTGCGCGCTCTCCTCGAGGATGCAAAGATCCCCAAACGCACCCACGACTGGAAGCTGGCCCTGCATGTGCTTTCAGGCCTCGACGTCAATCTGAGCGGCGTCGTCGATGATCTGATGCTGCTCTCTTACGCGCTTAACCCCACCCACGCTACGCAGGCGCTTGGCGACATCGCCGCGCGCCAGGGCCATCCGCCGCCGGCTTCAGTCGCCGCCGGAGCCGCCGTCATCCATGCGCTTGCGCCCATCCTGCGCGCCGAGGCCGAACGCTCCGGCGTTGAGCGCGTCTACCGCGAAATCGATCTGCCGCTTGCGCCGGTTCTCTATCGCATGGAGCGCGCCGGAGTCCGTATAGACACCACTGCGTTGAGCAGGCTTTCAGAACGGTTCAGCGGCGAGATCAACCGCATAGGCGAGCGCATCTACGAACTCGCCGGCCGGCGCTTCAATATCAACTCGCCCAAGCAGCTCGGCGCCGTTCTCTTCACGGATCTCGGCCTGCAGCCCCCCGCTGCCCGCGGCAAGGGCAAAGCGGTTTCCACCGCGCAGGATGTGCTTGAGCAGCTGGCCGAAAAGCACGAAGTGCCGCGCCTGGTTCTCGAATACCGGCATCTGGTCAAGCTCAAGTCAAACTACATCGACGCGCTTCCGCTGCTGGCCGATGCCGACTCGCGCGTGCACACAACATTCCAGGCCGCGGCAACGGCCACAGGCCGGCTCTCTTCCGTCAATCCCAATCTGCAGAATATTCCCATCCGCACCGAGCTGGGCCGCGAAATCCGCGCGGCCTTCATCGCCGCGCCCGGCACGCAGCTTCTCTCGGCCGACTACTCGCAGATCGAGCTGCGCCTGCTCGCGCATTTTTCCGGCGATCCCCTGCTGATGCGCGCCTACGCGGAAGAAATCGACATCCACACGCTCACCGCCAGCGAAGTCTTCGGCGTGCCCATCGACAAGATGGACAAGGAGACGCGCAATCGCGCCAAGGCCGTCAACTTCGGCATTGTCTACGGCATCTCTGCCTTCGGACTGGCCGCGCAGCTTGGCATTCCGCAGGCCGAAGCCAGGGCCTACATCGATCGCTACTTTGCGCGTTATCAGGGAGTAAAGGAGTTCATCGAGCGCACTCTTGCCGAGACGCGCAAGGACGGCTATGTGCGCACGCTCTTCGGCCGCCTGCGCCCCATTCCGGACATCGCCAGCCGCAATCCCAACCAGCGCGGCTTTGCCGAGCGCACCGCCATCAATACTCCGCTGCAGGGCACCGCCGCCGACCTCATCAAGCTGGCCATGATCGCCCTCGACCGCAAGCTGGCCGAGCGCAAGCTGAAAACCCGCATGGTTCTGCAGGTGCACGACGAGCTGCTGTTCGAAGTTCCGCTCGAGGAGAGCGAAGAGGTCCGGGCGCTGGTGAAGGCGGAGATGGAAGGCGTCATCCGGCTGAACGTGCCGCTGGTGGCCGACCTTGGCTTCGGACCCAACTGGCGCGACCTCTAGCCGAAGAGCGGGCCTACAATAGTCCCGTCGAATCCTCTACGCCAGGCCGGAGGCGGCGTATGCTGCTCGAGATCGGCAAAGCGCTTTCGTTCCTGCTGAGCATTCTTTCGCTCTATCCTGTGGTCGGCGGCGCATTTTTTGTCCCCGGCGCGCATTGGCAAGAGCGCCTGAGCCTGCTGCTGACGAGAATCGCGCTGGCCGGATGCGTCTGCTTTGCCAGCGGGCTGCTCTTCTATCGGCCCGCACGAGGCCATGACCCGGGCGAGCCGTTCATGCGGACCCTGCCGGTGCGCATCTTTTTCTGGACGATCGCCGGCGTGGCCGTTCTCTTCGTCCTGTCCTGGTATCTCGAAGAGTATTACGTGCCGCTCCTGTGGCGGAATCAGCCGCGCGAAATCAGCCTCGTCGTAAAGCCGCAGCCCTGCGCATGAAAGCGCGGGCGGAGCTACGCCGCCGTCGTTTTTGCGCAGAACTCGTCGAACGCGCGGATCAGTTCGCCGGCAATCTCCTGCGCCGTGGATTGCTCGATCACGTAGCGCTGCATCAGGTACACCAGCTTGCCGTCGCGCAGAATTGCCACTGCCGGCGAGCTCGGCGGATTGCCTTCAAAGTAGCTGCGCACGCGCTCGGTCGCCTCGCGGTCCTGACCTGCGAAGACCGTGATCTTACGGTCCGGCTGGTTGGCGGAGTTGGCCAGCGCCAGCCGAATGCCAGGCCGCGCCTTGCCTGCCGCGCACCCGCAGATGGAGTTGACCACCACCAGCGTCGTGCCCGGCTGCGACAGCGCCGCGTCTACCTCCTCGGCCGTCCGCGTTTCCTGAATGCCGGCGCGCACAAGCTCCTCGCGCATCGGAGCAACCATAATTTCCGGGTACATGCAGTCCTCTTGAAACAGCGAAGATAACGGCGGAAGCCGCCTCTCTTCATTTTACGTGTTTGCCGGAGCTACGGCCAGCGTGGCAGCCGGTCTGGGTTCCGGCGCCCGGCCGGCGCGAACTTTCCTGCGAACAGTGAGATATTCAGGTTTTGCCCGGGCGTCTCGCCTTTCTTTGCCCTTACGGGGCCTGAGCGCCGGCGGATTGTTTGCGCCACGTCATGTCGACCTTAACGGGAATCTCATTTTTGATGGGGACGGTGAGGAATGAGGGGCGGGTGATTTTGAAATCCGAACAGGTGAGGGGAATGGCGCCAGTGATGCGAACCTCGGCGCCCTGCTGTGTGCGCTGGAACGGGACGCTGGAGTAATGCGCCGTCTGGCCGGCGAACTGAACTTCAAGATCGAGATGGATCCACGGCGCGTCCATCTGAGATTCGGGCAAGCGCGTGCGCACGACGATCATGGGGAACTCGGCTCCGCGCGTAGCTTCGATCATGTGCAGGTCGCGGTTGGTATCGCCGGAGTCGAAGGATTTGACGGGGACGGCGATGAGAAATTCGCAGGAACCGGCGTGGCAGAGTCCCTTGCCGCGGGCTGCATGACTGACGCCATCGACCTCGTGCATGGGGTGGGACATATGGTAGGTGAGGGTGGACGCGGTCAGGAGCCATTGCTGATCCGGTTGATCCTGAGCCATGACGGACAGCGCGGCAAAAAACGCGAGCGCAAAGGCGGCCGGAGCCGGGCGGGTTTTGAAGGTCATTTCTTCTCCCAGAATTTAACGTGAATGGGCCAGGAAACGGCCACGATCGAGGCTCCGTAAGCGATAGCGGTTACGGTGGCTGCGGCGCCATGGTACGAGGCCGCGCCGTGAACGCGCTCGCCATCCTGCTCCTGCTTGAATGCCATGGCGCCGAGGATGGGGGTTACGATCATGCCGGGACCATGGATCAAGGCAAGCGCTTCATGCATGCGGATGGCGCCCTTCTTTGGGTTGTCGGGAATTTTCGGGGCGAAGACGGCAAAATAGGCGGTGCTGAAGTAGAGTGCGGCGGTTGTGCCGCCGAGGGCGGCGTGGAAGTCGAGATTGGCCTGCGTCGGTTCGGTAATGGTCTGGCCATTGCGGCCCTTGGCCTTGGCCATGGGACCGGTGATGAGAGCGGCAGCCATGGGCGCCGCGGTGATGAGGCCGAGGCGCTGGTGGATTTTGAGCATCTCGGTGCGCTTGTCGAGCCGGGCCTGAAGCTGTGGATTGGCCTGCATCTGCTGCGGGGAAAAGCCGAGGTCGGAGAGGGATGGCTCCTGATTTGATTTCGGCTGCGCTGCGGCGGCGCCGGCCACCGGCTGCCGGGTGAGTGTGAGATTGCGCAGGAGATGGTCGCCGGCGGCGAGTGTGACGCTGGATTGTGCGCTTCCCGCGGGTGTGGAAACGGAGAGAGTGTAGGTTCCGGGCGGCAGGGTGAGGGTGTACGCGCCATCCGCCCCGGTTTGCGCACTGGCAGCCTGGTTGCCGGCCGGCCCTTCTGCGGAGACGACGGCGCCGGCCGAGGGTTTGCCGGATGCGTCTGTGACCGTGCCTGTAAGGATGGCGTTCTGAGCAGCCAGCGCGGCCGGGATCAGAAAGAGCGTGAGAATCGCTCTGCTAAAACCCAGTTTCATCCGGAGTTTCTCCTTCGGAATGAGTGGAATAAGTAAAGCCGGAGCATGAAATATCAAGCCGGGAATTGACTTAGACGAGGATTGCGAGTGAGAGGTAGTTTGGAGCCTGCATTTTAAAACCCATCAGAGGGTCCCAATCGGCAGTTGGAAGTAAGTTGAGGACTGCCTGGAGGCAGTTGCTGGGGAAAAACGAAAAGCGCCGGTGCCGGAATGCGTGCGTGGTTACCAAAGTGCGGGCAAGTCTCCGGTCGTATGGACAACTTGGTGCGGGGCATCAACATCTCATTGACAATCCGCTGGTT
>DATGLJ010000320.1:0-8380 GCA_035294185.1 Occallatibacter sp.
TATCGAGCAAACCAAAACCGCACTCGATCGCGGCGAGCAGGCGATGATCCTGCTCAACCGGCGCGGCTACTCCTTTGCCGTTATCTGCCGCGCCTGCGGCGAAAAACTCGAGTGCCGGAACTGCGCCATTGCGCTGACGCATCACAAACCGCCGGCGGAGGATGCAGGAGCTGCCCGTGAAGGACAGCGCCTGGAGTGCCACTACTGCGGCTTCCGCCGCACGGTTCCGGCGCGTTGCCCCAAGTGCGACAGCGAGCACCTTTACTACCTCGGCGCCGGCTCGCAGCAGGGCGAAGAGCGCCTGGCGGAGATCTTTCCCGGCGCGCGCATCGGCCGTATGGATCGCGACACCGTGCGCGGCCGGCACGATCTCGAGCGCCTGCTCGCGCGGCTGCACTCGGGCGAAATCAATCTGCTCGTGGGCACGCAGATGATCGCCAAGGGCCACGACTTTCACGGAGTCACGCTGGTGGGAGTCGTCGGCTGCGACCACGCGCTCTCACTGCCGGATTTCCGGGCCGCCGAGCGCGTCTTTCAGCTCATGACGCAGGTCTCAGGCCGCGCCGGCCGCGGCCAGCTGCCCGGCCGCGTCGTCGTGCAGACCTACTATCCCGACCATTACGCGATTCTCGCCGCCACGGCGCACGATTACACAGCCTTCGCCGAGCGCGAGCTGAAGTATCGCCGCTGGATGCACTATCCGCCATTTGGCGCGCTGGCCAACGTGCTCGTGCAATCGCAGAATCTCGAGGAAGCTGCGGGCTGGTCCGCTGCCCTGGGCAGGTATCTGGTCCAGAACCAGCACAACGGAGCCGTGCGCGTGCTCGGCCCCTGTACAGCGCCGATTGCGCGCATCAAGGGGGTTTACCGCTTTCACCTTATTCTGAAAAGCGCCACGCGCAAGGCTCTGAACGGCGCGCTGCGCAGTATGCTGGCCTACGCCGAGCAGGCCGGAGTGCCGCGCAGGAACATCATCGTCGATGTGGACGCATTGCGCCTGCTGTGACACAGGGATACCGCGCCTCGCGGCATTGTTGCCTTGCCGCCAAGGAAGAGGACAGCGCGGAGCCAGTCCCGGACCGCTTACGCCTGCCCTGCGCCGCCGCCTTCGATTGAATGCAGCTCCTTGCCCGGCTTGAAGCGCACCGCCTTGCCGGGAGCGATGCTGACCTCGGTTCCGGTTCGCGGGTTGCGCCCGATGCCGGTCTTGCGCGCCCGCACGCTGAACACGCCAAACCCGCGCAGTTCGATCCGCTCGCCCGCAGCCAGCGCCTGCTTCAGTCCCTCAAAAACCGTGTCCACGGCGGCCTCTGCCTTGGTGCGCGGCAGACCCGTACGTTCGATCACCTGATGGACGATGTCCTGTTTGATCAAGGGATGCACCTCGCTTCGAGAGCCGCCCGCATCGCCATCGCCAACCGAGTCAACAGCCGGGCGAACGGCGATGAAGTGCCCTACATCGCCTATATTACAGATATCGCAGCAATTAGCAAACTGCCGAATTTGAGCCGCGCGCAGCTCGCCAGGAAATCCCGCTTTGTGTGGCGATCCGCGGAGCTCGCGCCCGGGCCGGCCTCGCCGCTTGCAGCGCCGCCGTTGATTCCGCCCTGTTTTCCGCAGCCGCATCCGTTGTCAACCGCAAAACCGGTTCCGTAAGATGAAGCTTCGAACTTGCACCAGATAAGCGCCGTTCAAGGCGAACCGATTCCCGCAAACAGGAGACGTATGTCCATTCAAAGTGATCGCTGGATCCGCGAGCAGGCCCTCAAGCACGGCATGATTGAGCCATTCAGCGAAAAGCAGGTTGCCGGCGGCGTCATTTCCTACGGCCTTTCTTCCTACGGATACGATCTCCGGGTCAGTGACGAATTCAAAATCTTCACCAACGTCAATAGCGCAATCATTGATCCAAAGGCCTTCGACGAGCGCTCGTTTGTCTCCGTCCAGTCGGACTCGGTCATCATTCCGCCCAACTCGTTCGCTCTCGCGCGCTCGGTCGAGTACTTCCGCATTCCGCGCAACGTACTGACGATCTGCGTCGGCAAGTCCACCTACGCCCGCTGCGGCATCATCGTCAACGTCACGCCCTTCGAGCCGGAGTGGGAAGGATTCGTCACTCTCGAAATCTCCAACACCACCCCGCTGCCGGCCCGCGTCTATGCCAACGAGGGACTTTGCCAGATTCTCTTCTTCCGCTCCGACGAACCATGCGAAATAAGCTATGCTGATCGGAAGGGGAAATACCAGCGGCAGCAGGGTATCGTGCTTCCCAAACTTTAGGTTGCTTTTCCGCCGTAAGCCTGGTCCCGCGGCGGAAAAATCAGCTCCATTCCAAATCCAGTTCAGGGTAACGGGAGCGGATGATGTCCAGCGCAGCGAAGGTTGGCTCCATCAGAATCGGCCTCGTGGCAGATGAGCCGATCCGCATGGCCGGGCTCGCCAGCATCTTCGAGCTTCCCGCCAAAGAAGGCAAGCCGCAGCTCGTGCCTGTCATCGGCAGCGCGGCCGAGCTTCTTTCCCGGCATGCTCCGGAGCACATGGTCCCCGAGTACCTGGTTGTCGACCTGAACTCATCCACCGGCTTCCAGTCCCTCGATACAATCCGCCGGGCTCGGCCGGATCTCAGGCTCATTGTGATCGGCCCGGAAGGCGACGATGAGCTGGTCATGAATGCGATCATTGCCGGCGCCCGAGCTTATCTCGACCCCACTGCGGGACCCGAGATTGTCCGCCACGCCATTGAAGTGGTCACGAACGGCTCGATCTGGGCGCCGCGGCACCTGCTCTCCAAACTGATCGACCGGCTCATCGACCGGCTGACCAGGCCGCAGGCAGCCGGCCCGGCTCCCAACCCGACGCTCACCGCCCGGGAACATCAGGTGCTGGAGCTGATTCTGTCGGCGCGCTCCAATCGCGAAATTGCCGCTACGCTTGGCATCGAAGAGCGCACCGTGAAGGCATACGTCGGCCGCCTCATGCGCAAGACCGGAGCCGACAACCGGATCAAACTATCGATGTCCGCCATCCATCTGGCTCGTTTTCAACAAGATAAAGCCTCAACCCCGTCCCATGCCGGGTCTTCGCATGCGATTACCAAAAGGTAACTAATTTAGGTTACCTAAAGGCATAGTCCTTAAGTACTCTTGTGTTATTTCCGCATTTTCCACAATCTATATCCAGAAACAACGCAGATCTGGGGAAAGGAGTTCCCAGGCAGCATGTTTCGCATGAAGCCTGGGAACTCCTCTTTTTTCGTTTTCTGCGTAGATTCACCTCCCCCGCCCATTCGGGAGTAGAGGCGCCTGGCCGGCCAGGGTCGAAGGCCACCGCAAATTGACAGAGAGGCGTCTCAGCTGGCCGCAATCGCACCGCCAGCCGGCGAACCGGCTCATGCGCGGGCTGCTTATCGGTTCCTCAGCGGCAAACCTGCAGGCGCAGGCTTCATCGCCTCCTGCTTCTGCCTATCTCCGCAGCAGCGCAAGCAGATAGAGCAGAGCCGAAAGCGCCACGCTGATCAGAATTGAAGTACCAAGCGGGAAGTAGAACGAAACGTGCTTGCCTTTATAAGCCACGTCTCCGGGCAAGCGCCCCAGCGGAAGGCCGATCCGTCCGGCCACGATCAGCACGACGCCTGCCAGCGCAATCAGCAGACCCACCCCAACCAGCAATTTACCGAGTCCGGTCATTCCTCAATTGTGCCTGCATGCCGGCAGAGACGCCCTAGACCGGTTCTCTTTCCGCGCAGCGGCGCTGCTCTTCCATCTGCTCGCGGAACAGGTCCTGCCGCTCCAGCGCGCCGCGCGTATGCTTCGAGTTCACCTGCAGCGTAAGGGTCTGCTGTTTTTTATCGCGCAGAATCGTAACCTGAACCGGCTTGCCCTGATTCGAACGCAGAGCGCGGTCCCAGTCCGCGGAAGTCGAGACCGATTCCGATCCCACCTTCAGGATCACATCGAAGGCGCGCAGCCCGGCAGTCTGTGCGGCGCTCCGGCGCGCCACCTGCTTCACCATCAGGCCGCTCTGCACGCCCAGATACGCAGCCATCTGCGTGGTCAGAGGCTCAACCAACGCGCCCACCTTCAGCGTGCTGCCGAATGAAGGAAAATGAAATCCGCTGGGCATTGAGTCTCCGGAGAGAATCCCCATCGACGGCACGTCGCCTGTTGAGTCCAGCTTGTTCCACACATTTTTTTCCATCAGCTTGCGGTCGACCAGTTCCACGGTCACCGTCTGCGTGTTTCCGTCGCGGCAGATTTCGAGCGTCACCTTGCGGCCCGCGGGCATCTCCTTCAACATCCGACGGAAGTCGTCCGCGCTTTCCACAGTCTGCCCGTTCAGCTCGAGCACAACGTCGTTCACCCTCAGCCCGATCTGCCCGGCCGGCGCATCGTGGTCGATCAGCGTGATCACCGCGCCGTGCGTATCCTTCAATTTGAGCGCCTGCGCCTTGTCGGCGTCGATATCCGCAATATCTACGCCCAGATAACCGGCCGCCTGCGCAGCTCCCTGCGTGCTCTGCTCTTCGAAAACAGGAGTAAGCTGTTGCCCCTGGCCGCGTGCTGCGGCCGGCGCCATCGCCAGCCATGCAGCGCAGCCTGCAAGCGCAACCAGGGAAGGAAGAATCCTGTTCGGCCTCAAGCGCTTCATTGCATCCACCCCAGAATCGTTTTTCTCCGGCCGGCGCGGGCTTTGTCCTCTTATCTTCCCCGCGCGCCATCCGCCGGGTCGTGTTCTCTTCTCTCCCGGCGACTACTGAATCTCAGGCACCTGACTCAAGATCTGCCGCGATACGTCGCGAATCTGCGGATTCGCGTCCGAATTGGAAACCGAATAGAGCACCTGGCGGACGCTGGTGTCTGCCTCCACCGGCTCCAGAAGATTGATGCTGGCCGTGCGGATCTCCGGATCAGTATCGTTCATCACCGCCTCCAGCACGGCGTTTCGCACGCGCACATCCTCGGCCACGTAAGGCTCCAGTCCTTCGAGAGCTTTTTCGCGCACCGCAGGGCTTTCGTCGTAGCGCAGCGCCACAATCAGCGCATCGCGAATCCCGGAAGGCTGGCAGCTATGCCCGATGCGGCACTCCGCGGCCAGCATGCCCACCGAATCGGCGCGCACCTGCGCAGATGCCGGATTCTGGCTGGCCATCATGAGCAACTGCCGGATCGATGGATCGTCGAGCGAACCGCTCACGCGGCGCGGCACAAGCTGGTTGTAGCTCACGTCCACGATTTCGCTGTTCGGATGGCGCACCACGCTCGAAACGCTGGCTACATCGGAGATGTCCGCTGGAATATTCGCCGCGGCATTCGCCTTGGCCGCTGTCTGAGCGGGCTGCGCCGCGGCCGCAGCGGGCGCTGCCGAGCGCGCCTGGCCGCGCAACGCATAATCGTAGCCGCCAAAGCCGCCGGCGCAGGCGCCAATCGCCAGCAGCAGCCCTGCGGCAACCGGCGCCGCGCGCAGGCCGGCAAATCCGTTGCGCACGCTCTGCGCCAGACGCTCGTACCACCGCCGCGGCGGCAGCGCATCCAGCGCTTCATCCAGCCGCAGCCGCGCACGCGCAATCAGGTTGGCATCCGGCTCCTGAACGGGCAGCGCCGCGGCCAGCACCTGCAGCGCCGCCACCTGCCCGCGCTCCGCGCGGCAATCCTCGCACTCCTCAATGTGCCGTTCCAGCTCATGGGCCTGCTCGTCCGGCAGCTCCCCATAAGCCGCAGTCACAATCCGCTCATGTGCCACTTTGCAATTCATGGATACGTCCTTCAGCCTCGAAACGAATCTGGCCGCTCATCTCATAAGCGGATGAGCTTTTCAGTTCACGCAAGACAGACTGCCCGCCGTTTGCCGGCGCCGGCAGTTACCGCAATTCCGCCAACTGCGCGCGCAGTTTTTTTGTCGCCCTGAAGAGCGTATTTTTGGCGGTTTCTTCCGTCGTGTTCAACATCTCTCCGATCGTGCGCAGGCGGAGACCCTGATAATGCTTCAGCTCGAAAACCATCCGCTCGCGCGGCGTCAGCTTACCCAGCGCTTGCTGAATCTTCTCGGCCAGCACCTTGCGGTCCAGCTCCCGCGCGGGATTGGAGAACGGCCGCTCGTCGCTCACCGAGGCCAGCATGTCGATCTCCTCGCCGCTGCGGTCCACTACAATCGCGTGGTCCTCGCGCCGCGTCTTCCTGCGCCGCAACTGATCCAGGCACAGGTTGGTGACGATGCGATAAATCCACGTGTAAAAGGAACACTCGAAGCGAAAGTTGCCGATGTAGCGGTAGGCCTTCAGAAAAGCTTCCTGATAAATATCCTCGGCATCGTGCTCGGAGCCGGTCAAATGGAGAGCAAGACGCAAAACCTGATGCTCGTATTGGCGCACGAGCGCATCGAATGCGGCCCGGGAACCGGCCTGCGCCTCGCGGATCAGGTCCGTCTCCTCAGCCCGTTCCTGCAGGCGCTCCTGTCCCCGCGCTGCCTTTTGCCGGTTCGTCCCGCCCATTGCTCTGGACACAGCCATTCCTGCTGAGGATTGTACCCTCCGGCTGCCCGGCCATGCGAAAGAGCCCGCATCAGGCTTGATTGGCAGACTCAACGTGTCTGTTGCCATCGAACGCTCCGGTCCCAGTTCTGTGCCGATAGACGCGCGGACGGTCAAATCGTCATCTTTTGCAGCTGCTTAAAGCCGGTTCTGCCCGCCAGCGGCGCGATATTTCGGCAGGTTTCCGGCTCTTGTGCGTCCCATCCCGGCGCGATGGCTGCTTCTCTCTCGCGCGCGCCCCTGGCCCGATAAACTAGGAGCTGATGCCAGCTTCTCTTTTCGATGCCGCTCCTCCATCGGCCAACTGGTACACCGCCTGGTGCGACGGCGGCTCGCGCGGCAACCCCGGCCCGGCCGGCTATGGCGCCGTTGTGCAGAGCCCCGAAGGCCAGACCGTGGCCCGCCTGAGCCGGTTCCTCGGCCTCCAGACCAATAACTTCGCCGAATATTCGGGGCTGCTTGCCGTGCTCAATTGGGCGCTGGAAAACGGCGCGCAGCGGCTGAAGGTCATCTCCGATTCGGAGCTGATGGTGAACCAGATGAAAGGCCGCTACAAGGTGGCCAGCCCGACTCTGCGCCCGCTGTGGGAAGAGGCTCGCCGCCTTGCTGCTCGACTCGAAGCCTTCGAGATGGTCCACACGCTGCGCGGCGGAAACAAGGAGGCCGACCGTCTGGCCAATGAGGCGATGGACAAGGGTATGGACAAGGGTATGGGCAAGGGTATGGGCAAGGGTATGGGCAGCAGCGCCGGCGGAGGCGGCGGATCAGCCGCTCGGCAGACCGGCCGGGCTCCTGCGGCAAAAGCTCCGCGCCAGGTCCTCGAAGGTTACGTCAAAAACGGCGTAGTTCATATCCTCGAGGGCGAACTGCCTGAAGGCATCTTCGTTAAAATCGTGCGCGAATAAGGGGGCGCGAGCCCATGAAAGAACCCGGGGCGGCTTACTCGCCGGCCCCGCCAGGTTTTCTCCCCAGATCGTTCCTCCACGCGCGGCCCTCTTTCTCGAGCAGATGGTCGCCGCACTCGGGGCCCCACGTTCCGGCAAAGTAATTCGGAAACACCTCCGGCTTCTTGGCCGCCCACGCTTCGAGAATCGGCGTATACAGCGCCCAGGTTGTCTCCACGCCGTCGCGGTGCGAAAACAGCGTCTGGTCGCCGAGCATTGCGTCCAGCAGCAGCCGCTCATAACCATTGGCGCTCGATTTGCCGAAGGCCGACTCGTAATCGAAATCCATATTCACCGGGCACACTGTCATCTCCGGCGCCGTCGGCACCTTCGCGCCAAAGCGCAGCGCGATGCCCTCGTCCGGCTGAATGCGGATGGTCAGCAGATTCGGCAGAATCTCCTTGCAGGGACCGCTGCCGCCCCGCATGCGATTGAAGATCAGCAGCGGCGGCTGCTTGAACTGGATGCTGATCTCCGTGGCGCGCTTGCGCATCCGCTTGCCTGCGCGCAGGTAAAACGGCACGCCGGCCCAGCGCCAGTTCTCGATCTCCAGCCGCAGGGCCGCATACGTCTCGGTTGCGGACTCCGGATTCACGCGCTCCTCGTCGCGGTAGCCCACCACGCGCTGGCCGTTCACGATCCCCGGCCCATACTGCCCGCGCACCGTGTTGAGGATCGGCACCGGCGGAATGGCCTGCCACACCTTCAGCTTTTCGCGGCGCACGCTCTCGGCCTCGAAGCTGGCCGGCGGTTCCATCGCTACCAGCGCAAGCAGTTCCATCATGTGGTTCTGCACGACATCGCGCAACGCGCCCGCCTTTTCATAGAACGGACCGCGGCCCTCTACGCCCAGCGTCTCGGCCACGGTAATCTGCACATGGTCGATGAAGTTCCGGTTCCACACCGGCTC
>DATGLJ010000321.1:0-7274 GCA_035294185.1 Occallatibacter sp.
GGATCCCTGATGGCCGGACTGGGCATAATCTTTCACCCCATCCAGTGCCTGCAGCTGCTGTGTATTATCGCGGTCACGGCCGTCGCCTTCAACGGCATGATGTTCCTGATGATGGTGCGCGTCGACGATCCTCTGGTGCCGCGCGCCATGTTCGGCGTGCTCAACACTCTGCTCTTCTTTCCCTCCGGCGCCATCTACCCGATCAGCGCGTTTCCCAAATGGCTGCGCGGAATCGCCATTGTCGATCCATTCTCCTATTCGATCCACGCACTTCAGCAGGTGCTGCTCAAGGACGGCGGATGGGTCGCAATCTACGGCGACCTTCTGTTCCTGGGCATTTTCGGAATCGGCACGCTGCTGATTGCCTCCTCGCTCTTCAAGAGAACGCTGTAGTGCGGACCGGCGCACTTTGCCGGCAGGCCCTCAGGCCACAAAACTGATCGTGCTTTCTTTGCCCGGCTCTGCGCTGCTTGCAGGCCGGGCCTCCTCGTTCTCTTCCGCCTGTTCGCCAGCGTCTTCGTCTTCGTCCTCCTCGGCGCCTGCGGCCTTCCTTATCGCCGAGGTATAGGTATCGTCGCCAGGCCGCGCCGCTGCCTCGATGGCAAACTCGGCCGTCAGCTCAGCATCGGCCGGCCGGGGCCTTACCGGGGTCAGTACGCGAATTCCGGCGATGGGGGCGATCTCCACAAGCTCTTTATCGGCTTTGTACGCTCGCGGCTTTAACCCTGGCTCAGGATTTCTGTACTGATTCAGGACAGTGCTGTATAAGTACGGCACATAGCTGTCCCAGAACGCGACAATTCCGAGCCCTGCCCATCGCCGTCCACGCTCTTGCTTTCTGCCACAGCGTTTTCGGCATCCGGCAGATTTGCGGCCGGCGCGCGCCGGCAGACCGCTCCTGCTGTTCACCAGCCGCAGCATGGACGAGCACGCAAGCGGGTTGGATCAATAGCTCCGGGCGATCGAAAAGCTTCTCTCAGGTGCTGAAACCATGGATGGGCCTGCTTCGGCACGGCGAGGGCCGCGCTCTTTCAAAACAGCATTCAGGCAATCGGTTCCGGAGCGTCACGCCGCTCAACCGGCCGCGACCTCAGTCTCTGTCAGGAACTCCTGAAAGACATCGTTCGACAGCAGCCGGCCCTGCGCCGTCAGCCGCGCCGTATCGCCATCGAAGTCAAGCAGCCCATCCGCAGCCAGCCGCTGCGCCGTCACAATGGCCGGCGCTACAAGATCGCGCCCGAACTCTTGCTCGAGCTCCGCGACATTCACGCCTGCATTCAATCGCAGACCGAGAAACCAGGCCTCCTCATGTTGCTGCGCAGCCGTGAGCCATGTCTTTTCGATTGCCTGCGGTCCGGCGAGGTACGCCTCCAGGTCGCCGGTCGTCGCGGCGCGCAGCAACCCGTGCTCTCCGCAGAGTGCCGAGGAGGCATCAAGCCCCACGCCCAGATAGGGCCGGCGCCGCCAGTAGCGCAGATTGTGGCGCGAAGCGAAGCCGGGCCGGCTGAAGTTGGAAATTTCGTACTGTTTGAGTCCTCCGGCTTCAAGCTGCTCAAGGGCGCGCTCGTACATGCGAGCGATAGCGTCGTCGGTCGGCACCAGGCCCGCCCGGTAGCGCGCGCCGCCGGCCAGCAGCTCGCGGCCCAGCCGCGAATCCTCATCCACTTCGAGCATGTACACGCTGGCGTGCGGCGCATCGCAGGCGATAAGAGCCTGCAGCGATTCCTCCCACGAAGCAAACGTCTGGCCGGCGAGTCCGGCGATGAGATCGATGTTCAGGTTGACGATTCCCGCCGCGCGCAGCCGGCGCAGGTCGTCTTCGACAACGGCGCGTGTGTGCAGCCGCCCGCTCTCGTGCGCTTCGCGGTCCACGAACGACTGCACGCCCAGGCTGACGCGATTTACGGCGCATGCGGTCATCGCTTCGAGCATGGCGCCGGCAATCTGTCCCGGGGCGCACTCCATCGTAATCTCGGCGTCTGAGTCGATTTCGAATCCGTCACGGATGGCAGCAAACAGCTGCGCCAGCAGTCCGGGCGCAAGCAGGCTGGGCGTGCCGCCGCCCAGATAGATGGAGTCGATGCGCTCGGGCAGCTCTGCTCCGGCGCCGCCGGCCCAGGCGCGCGCGCCGGCGAGGTCTTCAATCAGCCGCTCAACGTAGCGGGAGTGCGCTGCAGCCGGGTAAACGCCCGATGAAAAGTTGCAGTAAGTACACTTCGAGCGGCAAAAAGGGATCGAAATGTACAGCCCCATTGCGAGGCGATGGTTGCCGGTCATGGCCCAATTGTTTCACAGCAATTGTCTTACTGGGGCCGTCCTGCATCTAATCTCCGTGCAATCCCCATGTGGACAGTGCCGCTCGGCCGTGGACCGTGCCATGATGAGATAAACGGGAGGAGAGAAGCTCTTGAAAGCCTGGCCGCTTCTGGGCGTTTCCGTGGTGCAGGGCATTATTTTTCTTGCCCACTGGCTGCTCTATTCCACCTGCATCTATTTTGCGCCGGTTCTGAGCGCGACGGCCCGGGCGGATCTGCGCATGGGACTGCTGATTGCGGCCTTCAGCTTTGTTCCCGCTGCTCTGCTGAGCTTCCGCTATGCAAACCCCCTGCTCTCGTTTTTTTATAGAGCCGCCGTCATCTGGCTCGGCTTTGCGCATTTTCTTTTTCTTGCGGCAATCGCCGCCTGGCCCGTGTGGCTGATGGTGCGGCTCTCAGGGGCGGACTCGCCTGCGGTGCGGATGGGCATTGGCGGTCTTTTTGCGGCTGCCGCTCTGGCGGCCGGAGTGTGGGGGCTGGTGAATGCGCGCTGGACGCGAGTGCGCCGCTTCTCCGTGCGCCTGCCCAATCTGCCGGAGGCATGGCGCGGACGCAGAGCGGTGCTGCTTTCGGATCTGCATCTGGGCAATGTGAATGGAGAGCGATTCAGCAGGCGCATGGCGCGGCTGGCGGCCGAGATCGGCCCCGATATCGTCTTTCTTCCCGGAGATCTGTTCGATGGGGTGAAGGGCGATCTGGATCGGCTGCTCGCTCCGCTGCGAGCGCTAAGGCCGCCGCTCGGCATTTACTTTGCCTCCGGCAATCACGAAGAGTTCGGAGATCCGGCTCGCTACCTCGAACCCATTGCTCGCGCCGGCATTCGCATCCTGGCCAACGAGCGCGTCACGGTGGACGGCATGCACATTGCCGGCGTCTCCTACCGCGACTCCGTGCATCCTCTCCGCTTGCGCGCGTTGCTCGAACAGATGCATCTGAATAACGGTTATCCGTCGATTCTGCTGCACCATGTTCCCAGCCGCCTCAGGATTGTGGAGCAGGCGGGCGTGGCGCTGCAACTCTCCGGCCATACGCACGGCGGTCAACTCTTCCCATACGATTGGATCGCGCGCAGCATCTTTCGCGAGTTCACGCACGGGCTCAACCGGTTTGGCGCGTTGCAGGTGTACACGTCCTGCGGCGCCGGAACATGGGGTCCTCCTATGCGGGTCGGCACATATCCGGAGATCGTGGCCTTGGAATTCGAGTAGCGCTTCCGGCCGTCTATCTATCCGGCAGCGATTCGGCCGCATATCTGGCGTCTATTCGTTCTGCCGCAGGACCGGTTCGAGCAGCCGCTTCCATGTTCGCTGGTTTTTGCGGAAGGACTTTTTCATGTCGTCCAGAACGCGGCCGAAATCGCTGTTGGATTTCAGCGCCTGCCAGGCCGGGTTCCTGCTGAACCACGGATAATTCTCGTTGCCCAGATAGATGGCCCGGCGCAGCCATTCGAGCGCTTCCGGCGCGTTCGCCGTGACTGCGAAATACGTGGCCAGCCGGTAGGCCATCTCTCCATCGGCTTCTGCGGCGGCCAGGCTTTCATCGGTGATCAGGGCCGCGGCGCGGCCGGGGTCGCCGGCCTGCACGTAACAGATGGCAAGCGTAGGAGGGGCGATGCGCACCGAAGGAACATCGCGCAGCACGCCTTCCAGGGTTTCGATGGCTGCCGACAGGTTGCCGAGCCGCATTTGCTGATAGCCCAAAGAGGTGCGGAGCAGCGGATGCTGCGGCTCGAGGGCCAGTCCTTTTTCCAGTTCTTTGCCGGCCAGCTCCATCTGGTTCTGGTAGTGGTATACGCGGGCGCGGTGGTTGTAGAGGATGGCGGCCTGAGCGGGATTGAGCTTGAGGGAGCGGCTGAAGCGGCTCAGAGCCTCTTCGTACATGCCGTCGGCGCGCAGTGCGATGCCGGCCACGCGCTGCACATTCCAGTCGTTGGCGGAGTTCAGCAGCAGCTCAGCGATGCCGTGCCGCGCCGATTCCTTTTCGCCGCGCGAGAGCAGCATGAAGATGCGGTAAAGGTTGGCCTCGGCCGAAGCCGGGTCGAGCCGCAGAGCCTCGTCGAAGGCGCGGCGCGCGCGCACCGCGTTCAGTTGTCCGCCAAAGCCGTTGCGCACGTACTGCAGCTCGGCAAAACCCAGTCCGCTCCAGCCGGGGGCAAACTGCGGATTGGCTTCGGTCACGCGCTTCAGCAGCGCATGCGCGCGATCCAGATCCGCGCGCGAGCCGGTGCGCATGCGGAACGAGCTGAGCAGCGCCCGTCCCTGCAGGTAATCTTCGCTGACCGCGCCGCTGATCGAGGTTTCCGCTCCCGCCCCATGAGCCCTTGCCTGTGCTTCAGGGTCGAAGGGCTCGGCGGCCTGCAGCCCGTGGAGCGTGGCGAAGACCTCGTTGGCGATCTCCGCCTGTACGGCAATCAGGTCGAGCGAAGCCACACGGATCGATCCGCCGGAGCGCACGCGCTGCGCCGTCACGTCGAGCAGTTGCCAGTTCAGGTCGAAGCCGCGATCAGGACCGCCCTCGGAGCGCGCGAAACTGCCGGTGAGCACGAAGGAGACCAGCAGCTTATGCCCCAGCGTGAGCGGGTCGATCGTCGCGCTGGAGGCTGCAATCTGCGGCACGCCCGCCACGGTCATCAGCGTGCTCGAAGGACGCACGATGAGCGAGGGGATGCGCGCCAGACGCGCGGCGATGGCGTCGGCAAGCGCCAGGCCGAAGAACGGCGCGACCTCCTGGCCCCCGAGATTGACGAAGGGAAGCACGATGATCGAGTTTTGCCGCGCGCGCTCGGCCGGCGGCTCGCGGAACCGTTCAGCCAGCATGGAAAGCAGGCCGGTAGCGCGCTTTTCGGCTTCGCGGCCGGTCGCCGGCATCTGCGCCGAAACTTCCAGCGGCATGATGCCTACATCGATCTGCAACGCGCGCATCACGGTGCGCAGCGCTTCGCGTACCTCGCCGGCGGAAACATACCGCGACGCAGGATTCTTTTCTAGGCACTTGGCGATCACGCTCTCGAGCTCCGGCGGAGTGTGCGGCGCCAGCGACCGGAGGGCCGGCGGATCGAGATACTGGATGGCGCGGATGGCCTGGAAATCCTCGGCATCGGGCCTGGCAAAGGGATGATGGCCGCTGGCCAGCTCATACAGAACGATGCCCAGCGCCCATACATCCGATTGCACGCTGGAGTGGCCGGTGACGAATTGCTCCGGGGCCATGTAGCGAATGGTGCCGCCGCGCGCGGTGAGCGGGGCGGTCTGGCCGCGGACGCGCGCCGGTCCGGATTGCGCGCCCGGCTGCGCTTCGGACGGCGGCATCCGGCGCGCCAGGCCGAAGTCGAGGATCTTCACCAGTCCTCCGTCGGTGAGCATTACGTTCTGCGGTTTCAGGTCGCGGTGAAAAATGCCCTGGGCGTGGGCGGCTTCAAGTCCATCGGCGATCTGAATCCCCACCGAGACCACAAGCTGCGGACTTGCCGGTCCCCGCGCAATCAACCGATCGAGCGACTGGCCGGGTACGTACTGCATGGCGATAAAGGCTTCGTCGCCGCTCTCGCCTGCCTCGTAGATTGCGCAGATATTCGGGTGCTCGAAGGCCGAGGCCAGGCGCGCTTCGCGCAGGATGGTGGAGCGAGTTTCCTCGGCGCTGAGCGCGCCGGCGCGCAGAATCTTGAGCACTACCGGCCGCTCCAGCAGCGTGTCGTTGGCCAGGTAGACAACGCCGCTTCCGCCTTCGCCGAGACGGCGCACGATTTCGTAGTGTTCGATCGTTCTGCGCTTCATCCGTCTCTACCAGTCTACGAGCCTGACCTTGGTAAGCAGTCAAACCGCTTCTTTTGGCGCACGCGGCGGGAATATCTGATAACTTCTGTAGTGATTACGGGCATCGTGCGGGAGCCTGCGGCCTGGGCTTGCCGGGTATGGATTGCGCCGCGCCCGGGTGCGGTTCGGTCGCAGCCCCCGCTCGGCTCTTCGGCTGCCGGCGCACAATGCGTTTGAACGATGCGCGGCAATTGCGCGCCCCACGCATGCGCGCCGGCGTCGGGTCAGGGCATGGCAATCGGCAGTTTCAGGAGGCTGTCATCGAAAAGCGAATGAGGCTTGGCGATCTGCTCATCCGCGCCGGGCTGGTGACCGCGCAGGATGTGGCGTGCGCGATGGAGAGCGGCAGCGCAAACGGGAACGGGCTGGGCGATGCTCTTGTCGCAATGGGGCTTATCGAGCCGGACATTCTCGAAAGGTTCCTCCATCGCATTCCCATGGAGCCGTCCGACCTAAAGGCCACGCGCATCGACGAGAACGATCTGCTCTCGCTGCTCATCAAGCTCATCCTGGTCAACCGTCTGAACTCGGTCGGCGAATACGTCAACGCGATCAAGCTGCCCTTGCCGATTGTCACGGATCTGGTCGCAATGGCCGTCGATCGCCGCCTGCTGAGCGCCCTGGGGACACGGGCTTCCGACAGCATGCTGGACATGTGCTACTCGTTTACCGAGGAAGGCCGCCGCTTTGCCTCCGCCGCGCTGGCCAACTCCGCCTATGTCGGTCCTGCGCCTGTCACTCTCGAAGAGTTCAGCAGGCAGGTTGTGCTGCAGCGGCCCACCAACGAGCGCATCAGCATCGATAACCTCCGCCATGGCATGGGCGAAGAAATGATCGTCGATATCGGCCTGCTCGAACGGGCCGGCCCGGCGCTCAACAGCGGCCGCGCCATCCTGCTCTACGGACCGCCAGGCAACGGAAAGACCACCGTCGCGCTCAGCTTCGCCAGCGTTTTCCGCGAGATCATCTACGTCCCCTACGCCATCACCGTGGAGGGGCAGATTATCCGCTTCTTCGATCCGGCCGTTCATGTTCCTCTCGATCCGGTCGATGGCGCCGTCGACGAAGGGCCTTCGTTCATGCGCAGCGAAACCTTTGACCAGCGCTGGGTGGCGACGCGGCGGCCCTTTGTCATTGTCGGCGGCGA
>DATGLJ010000322.1:0-2066 GCA_035294185.1 Occallatibacter sp.
AGCACAAAGGCTCCGGCCGGGAGCCGAGGGAGCCAGAGAGACGAGGGAGCAAGGGAGCAAAGCCCGCTCGGATAGGCAGATAAGCCGGCCTCAGCAGCAATGTGCAGCGCGGCACGAAGTACGATTCGGCAGGGAAAGGCCGCCTTCTTGCTCGATTGCCCGGCTGCTCGCTCCCTGCCTCTACCAGCTATGCAGCCACTCCTCGTCGCGGCCTATGCGGACTCTGGTTTGGAACAACTCGCTCAGCCGCGCTTCGGTGAGCAGCTCTGCGCGCGGGCCGTCGGCCACAATGCGGCCGCCGCGCATGAGAATGACGCGCTCGATCTCCGGCAGAATATCGCCGAGGTGATGCGTTACCAGCACCAGGCCCGTGCCCTGCTGTGCAAGCCGTCTTAGCGTCTCGCGCAATTCGCGCTGTGCGGCCAGATCCAGTGCGTTCGAGGGCTCGTCGAGCAGCAGTTGCTCGGGCCGGTGCACCAGCGCGCGCGCAATCAGGATGCGGCGTTTTTCTCCCGCCGACATGGCGCCGACAAGCTGCCGGGCAAGCCGCGTCGCCTCCATACGCTTGAGAGCCTCCCACGCGCGTTCGCGCATCTCCTCGGTCACATGCAGATTGGGCCACAGCGTAGATGCGGAAAAGAAGCCGGCAACGACGGCATCCAGGCCGGTCGTCACAGCCGTGCGTTCGCCGGGCAGTTCCGTTCCTACCACGCCAAAGCGCCGCCTCAGCTCCGTCAGATCCCAGCGTTCGCGCCCAAAGATGCTGACGTGCATCCCGGGCCGAACGATCGGATAGATCTGGCAGGTCATAGCCAGAATGAGCGTCGACTTGCCGCAGCCATTCGGCCCCAGGATGGCCACATGTTCGCCGGTGCGGATGCTCAGGTTTACGTCGTGCAGCACCACGTTGTCGCCGCGGGCAACGCTGACCGAACGCATTTCGAGAAATTCGCCGGCCGGGTCCGGCGTGTGCGGTTCGGAGTTCGGAGTTTCGAGTCGTCTATGCACTTTGTACGGTCCACTGCTAGATTAAATGCGTCTACCTCATGAGCGATCTTTCACCTTTCCTGATACCCCGCGGATTCCGTTTTGCGGCAGCCAGCGCCGGCATCAAGGCCAGCGGCCGGCCGGATTTCGCCGTCATCGCAGCCGACGCGCCCGCCAGCGCCGCCGCCGCCTTCACCTCGAACCGCGTCTTCGCAGCGCCGCTGATCGTCGACAAGGAGCACCTGCGCGCGACTGGCGGAAAAGTGCGCGTTGTCGCGATCAACGCCGGCAACGCCAACTGCGCCGCCGGCCAGGCCGGCCTCGATGCTGCGCGCGCAACCTGCGCCGCTGCGGCAAAGCAGTTCGGCTGCAGGCCCGAGGAAGTTTTTCCCTCCTCCACCGGCGTCATCGGCGTGCCGCTGCCGGCGGAAAAGCTCATCGCTGCACTGCCGCAGATCGCCGCGCAGCTTGCCGCCGAGTCCGACCGCTTCATCGAAGCCGCGCAGGCTATCCTTACCACCGATACGGTCGAGAAGACCGCCTTCGCGCGCCTCGATGCGCCGGCTGCCGGCAACCCCGCACCCAAATCCGCAGAAGTTCGCATCGCCGCCTTCGGCAAAGGCGCCGGCATGATTCATCCGCAGCTTGTGCCGCACGCAACGATGCTGGTCTACATCATGACCGACGCGGCCATCGAGCCCGGGGATCTTAACGGATATCTCCGCGAAGCCATCGACCTCAGCTTCAACCGCATCTCGGTCGACGGCGACACTTCGACCAATGACACTGTTCTACTGCTGGCCTCGGGCGCGAGCGGCATCAGGATCGGCGCCGGCGACGCCGCTTTCGCCGCTGCGCTCAGGCAGGTCTGCACCTCGCTGGCTAAGCAAATCGTTGCCGACGGCGAGGGCATTACGCATGTCGTAGAGTTGCGCATCCAGGGCGCAGCCAATGACGCCGATGCTCTGCGCGTCGCAAAAGCCATCGCGCACTCGCCGCTGGTCAAAACGGCGTGGGCAGGTTGCGATCCCAACTGGGGACGCCTGGCTGCGGCCATCGGCTACTCGGGCGCGCAAATC
>DATGLJ010000323.1:0-5309 GCA_035294185.1 Occallatibacter sp.
TACTCTGCGATTAACAGCTACTGCAATGTTTCCGAGTCTTACACGCAGGCCTTCGGCAATTACAACATCGATATTGTGCGCAACATTGTCGGTGTATGGATTCAGGACGACTGGAAGGTGGTGCCGAAGCTGGTGCTGAATCTTGGGCTGCGCTATGACAATGACCTGGGCGCCTACAACACCTCTTACCAGCCGACGCCGGGCCTGCTGACGCCCAACAGCAATCCCAACCTGAACTTTGGACCCCGTATCGGGTTTTCGTGGGATGTGTTCGGGGATGGCAAGACCTCGGTGCACGGGGGCGGAGGGATTTATTACGCCGATCAGGTAGCCAATGCCATTATCGACGAGGAGCTTTACTCCAGCACGGCGCGGGCGCTGCAGGCAACTACCAGCGGCACCAACCTGGCGCTGCCTACGCCCTTCGCCGGACAGAATCCTGCCGCCAATCCGCAGAACTATGTAAGTTCGCCGCAACCGGTACACCGCGGCGCAAAGACGCCCTACGCATTCCAGGCCTCGCTGGGGCTTTCGCGGCAGTTGCCGTGGAACACCGTACTGACCATCGATGGATTCCACCAGCGGGTGTATGACGACTGGATCGCCCTGAGCGGCAACCTGCTGGTGAACCCGGCGAATCCGGAGCTGAACCTGACGCCCAGCAGCGCCATGTCGGCCACGGTCTACAGCGAACGGGTGTGCGGAAACGGGGGCATTGCGCTGGATACGCTGAACGTGAACACGCTGTCGACGGATGCGCCGCCGAATGGCCAGGCTAAGGGCCAGCCGGCCAAGCAGGTCTGCAACCAGTCGTTCGGAGCCGCGGTTCGCAACTTTACCGTGACTCCGGCGGCAGGCGACATCAACGACGAGCTTGCCGTCTCCCTGCGCCACGCGACAACCCGAGGCTTTACCAGCGCCATAGCCTATACCTGGGGACGCGATAAGAATTCGACGAATGGAGCCTTCGGATACCCGAACAAGCCTTTTATTTCCGGCATTCAGCAGGAGTGGGCCAACGGAACCGATGACCAGCGGCATACGCTTACGGTTACCGGGCAATACGCCTGGAGATATGGTCTGATGCTATCCGGCCTTTACCATTTCGGATCGGGCCTGGCATTCGCCCCGTCTTCCGGCGCAACGGTGAACGGTTATTCTTCGAGCACACGCACCTTCGGAGCAGGTGTAACGCCGGTAGCGCCGGGCTTCAGCGGTACCTGCCCGACGGCGACCTGCACCACGGTGTACGCACCGCTGTCGAAGATCTCCTTTGACTCCGGATACGGCTATTACGTCATCCAGCGCGACGGGTTCCGCGGCACCCCGTACAACCGCGTAGACTCACGGCTGCAGGAGACCATAAAGCTGCACGAGCGCTATAGCGCGATCGTGGGCTTTGAGGCCTTCAACCTGTTCAACCACTCCAACTATGGGAATTTCAACACCACAGCGACTTTGTCCTCTTACGGCCATCCCACCGCAGTCAGCACGGAGGGTGCGTCGCTTGAGTACTTCGGGCGGAACCTGCAGTTCTTCGGCCGGTTCTCTTTCTAGTCCAGGCCGCATCTCCGGAGGGCGGAAGACGAAGTTCCCGGAGATGCGGCTTTTCCGCCGTCGACAGCAAGAGCAGTTGCCGGAAAAAATATGTGGGCGCAGCGTTGCCGCCCTCGCTTGAAGGAACAGCATTGATGGCTCATGGTGAGATGAAGACCGGCCGCGTCGAGGACCGGACCTGCCGACTGCACGCCCTCTCGATGGGCATGATTGCCGCCCTTGCCCTGGCCGGCCCGTGCGGCGCGGCTGCGCATGGGGAGGCAAAGCCGGCCGCGAAGGCTGCTGCAAGAACCGGAACCATTGCGGTTCACCAGGGGACAAACCTGTGCGTCACCGTATCCCCTGACCACAAAACCATCCTGTTTGATCTGCAGGGCATGCTGTACGCGATGCCGGCCGGCGGCGGCCATGCGCGGAGGCTTACAGCAGCCACGCAGGAGATTTCGCATCCGAGCTGGTCGCCGCGCGGAGATCTGGTGGCGATCCAGTCATACGCCGGCGGAACGTTTCACATCTGGACGATTCGACCGGATGGAACCGGACTGCGGCAGATCACGAGCGGGCACGGAGACGATCGCGAGCCGGCGTTTTCTCCCGACGGAAAAGAAATTGCATTTGCATCCGACCGGGCGTTCAAGGGCAGCTACGACATCTGGACGGTAGAGCTGGCGACCGGCAGGCTGAAGCAGTGGACCTTCGGCGCCGAGGACGAGTATGAGCCTGCGTGGTCGCCGGATGGGCGCGAGATTGCGTTTGTCAGCGGCGAAGGAGCCGTGGGAAAGACCATCAAGGCCGTCGACGCCGCCGGCAACGAGCGGACGTTGAAGACGCTTGGAGCTGAGCAGGGCAGGCTCGAGTCGCCATCGTGGTCTCCTGACGGCAGGACGCTGGCGTGGACCGAATTTACCGGCCAGGGGCTGTTCATGCTGAGCAGCCATCTGGTGGTGGGCGATTCGCCGGCCGGCAGCCGGGACGATGTGTTTCCGTTCCCGGCTGTATGGCTTTCTCCAAACGAGCTGATCTATACGGCCAACGGCCGCATACTGCGCATGGATGTGAAGAACGGCGCGGAGAAGGAGATCCCGTTTACGGCCGAGCTTGGCTGGATGAGGCCTGCCTATACCCCCAAGCGCTACAACTTCAGCTCCACATCGCCCAGGCCGGTGCTGGGAATCCTGGCGCCGGATCTTTCGCCGGACGGCAGACAGGTTGCCTTTGGCGCGCTCAATGATCTGTGGGTGATGAAGATTGGAGAAAAGCCGCACCGGCTTACGCACGACGCCTATTACGAGGAAGGCCCGCAGTGGTCGCCGGATGGCAACTTTCTGGCTTACGCCTCCGACAACAGCGGCGCTTACAACCTGTATATCCGCGATATGCGGACCGGCGAGTCGAAGCTGGTTTCGCCTTCGGCAACTTCCGCGCAGATTCTGCCCTCCTGGTCTCCGGACGGCAGGTGGCTGGCGTTTCAGGATCAGACCGGAGTGACAGCGGTTGTGGAGATCGCCACGGGCAAGGTGCGGGCTCTCACGCCGCCGCTCTTCGATCCGGGGCGGCCTTCGTGGTCCGCCAACGGCAGGACGCTTGCAATTACCGCCGTAAAACCTTACACACGGCGCTTCCGCGAAGGGACGAATCAGATTGCGACAATCGATGTAGCCAGCGGCAGGATGAGCTGGTATTCGCCGGCGCCGTATAAATCGATTTCGACCCGCGGAGAAGCCGGCCCTGTTTATTCGCCGGACGGCAAGGCGATGGCGTTCATCATGGACGACCTTCTCTACACCATGCCAGTGGATGCCGATGGACATCCCAGCGGACCGGCGCGAAAGCTGAGCGGGGAAACCGCAGATGCGCCGACCTGGAGCGGAGACTCGCGCCACATTCTGTTTGAATCGAACGGCAAGCTGCGGCTGATCGCAAGCCAGGGCGGTGCGTCGGCGCCGGTGCCGGTTGATCTGGTCTGGCGCAACGATGTGCCGCAGCAGCGCATCCTCATCCATGCCGGGCGGTTCTGGAAGGGCGAAGGGCCGGATGAACAGACGGACGTGGATATCGTCGTGGCCGGCAACCGGATTGAAAGCGTATTGCCGCACAACGCCGGCCGCGCGGCGCATGTCGATCGCGTGGTGGACGCGGCCGGCGACACGGTGATGCCGGGGCTGTGGGAAAACCATGCTCACCCCTCGTGCCTGCAATCGATTTATTTCGGCGACCGGTACGGCAGGCTGTGGCTGTCCTACGGAATCACGGAGCTTCGCGATCTGGCCGACTCAACCTATCGCGCCGAAGAACAGCGGGAATCCTTTGACTCCGGCGCGCGGGTAGGACCGCGTCTTTTTCCCACCGGGGAAGCGATCGACGGCGAGCGCGTGTACTACAGCATGATGATTCCCACGACCAGCGAGGAGCAGTTTCATCGCGAGCTGGAGCGGCTGAAGGCCTTTGATTTCGACCTGGTCAAGCTGTATGTACGCCTGCCCTTCGCGTGGCAGGAGCAAGGTTCGAAGTTTGCGCACGAGCAGATGGGCGTGGAAACCTCAGGGCACTATCTGCTGCCTGCGGTGGCGCTCGGCAACGACCAGATGTCGCATATCAGCGCCACCTCGCGCTGTGGTTATGCGTACTCGCGCTCCAGCACGGGGGTGACATATGAGGACGTGAACGAGATGATCGCCGCATCCGGCATGGCCACCACCAGCACTACCTTCAATCAGGCGCTGTATGCAGAGGACCCGGAGCTGGCGACGAATGCGCGTTCGGCGCTTTATCCGCCGTGGGAGCTGGAACGGCTGAAGAAAGCCGTGGAGACGGCGACGCATACGGACCAGAGCGCGAGCCTCATTCGGCTGCAGCGCGAAGAGGATACGGTGAAGTACGACTTCCTGCACGGCGGAATGATATTGGCGGGCACCGATTCCCCGCTGGACATACCGGCGACCTCCCTGCACCTGAATCTCCGCGCGCAGGTGAAGTTCGGGCTGGCGCCCTGGCAGGCGCTGGAGACGGCGACGAGCATGGCCGCCAGGGCGTGGCGCCTGGACTCGGAACTGGGAACGCTGGAGAAAGGAAAGATCGCGGACCTGATTATTGTCTCCGGCGACCCGCTCCGGCGCATCGAGGATGCGGCCAACGTGAAGTATGTCATGAAGAACGGCAAGCTTATGTCCATGGACGAGATTCTGGGGCCTTTTGCGGCTGAAAAGTAACGATCCCGGCCTCGGGAGTTCCTGAGGAACGGCTGGGGATCGATGCCGTTGCGGTGCGCTCCGCAAAGTAAAAGGGGTTGCCGCCGGATGAAAACCGGTGAATCCCGCCTTTTGCGCGCGAGGTGGAAATCCATTCATGCTCAAAATACGCAGAGCGCTGGTAAGCGACGCAACCGCGATAGCAGATATCTACAACTGGTATATCCGCAATACTACGGCCAGCTTTGAGTCCGCCAGTGTCTCAGTGCCGGAGATGAGAAGGCGGATCCTGGACAAGCTCAGCCATTACGACTGGCTGATCGCAGAGTCAGACCGAAAAGTAGCCGGTTACGCGTATTACGGCTCCTTCCGTCCTCGCGCCGCCTACTATCGCACAGTGGAGACGAGTATCTACCTGGCGCAAGGCAGCGTGGGCAGGGGCTGGGGCACGGAGCTTTATGCCGCGCTGATCGAATCCGCCGCGAAGAAGCAGTATCTGCAGATGGTGGCGGTAATCGCGCTGCCTAATCCGGCGTGCCTGGCGCTGCACGAACGGCTCGGTTT
>DATGLJ010000324.1:0-4150 GCA_035294185.1 Occallatibacter sp.
ACTCTCGAGTGATCGGGCAACAAAGGTCATCAGCAGCAGAATGCAGAAAAATTCGAGAGTTTATCGGGCGATGCAGAAAAGATCCGCCCGCTTCGGGGTCTCCGCTCTTCCGGCGAGCCCTCAGTCGTTCACCTGATAAAGAGCATAGTGCATTGGCAGCAGCGATTGCATAAGATTTGATGCGGTCTGGCGCGGTTTTGCTGCCTGATGCCCGGCGGTGGGCTCTAACCCTTGTGCGCTCATTGCCGGAGAGCCCGTTGGCCGCAAACCGTCCATCTCTGAGCGCAGCCGCGCGCAAGGGTTAAATCTGAGTCCTTTCGAACCGGCAACCTGCCCGAAAAATCGGCAGGGCGGGATATCCAGACCGGACGGCGTTCAGATCACATACAGATCGACGTATTCATTGACCGGCATCGCATCCAGCCGCGCCGGATCGAGCGATGCATCGAGAATCCGCTGCTGCCGCGCCTCGTCGAACCGCCGCCGCAGATTCCGCCTGAACTTCTCCACCAGCAGCGGCATGCCTTCCTCGCGCCGCCGCTTATGGCCGATCGGATATTCGACTGTCTCTTCGAGCACCGCGCCGTCATTCAGCTCCATCATCAGCCGATTGGCAATCGAGCGCTTCTCCGGATCGTGATAATCGCGCGTAAACTGCGGCTCCTCGACGCAGGCGATCTTCGCCCGCAGCGCGTCGATGCGCGGATCGGCCGCCACGTCATCTTCGTAATCGGCTGCGGTCAGCCGCCCGAAGAGCAGCGGAATGGCGACCATATATTGCACGCAGTGATCACGATCGGCAGGGTTCGCCAGCGGGCCCTGCTTGTCGATGATGCGCAGGCAGGCTTCATGCGTATGAATCGTGATTTTTTTGATGGCTTCCGGCGAAATCCCTCGCCGGTCAAGCTCGGCGCGCAGCTTCATCGCCGCTTCCACCGCCGTCTGCGCGTGAAACTCGGCCGGATAGCTGATCTTGAACAGCACATTCTCCATCACATACGAGCCGTATGGCCGCTGAAATTTGAACTCCTGCCCGCGAAACGCGGCATCGTAAAATCCCCACGTCTTCGCCGTCAGCGCAGAGGGATAACCCATCTCGCCGGCCCGCGCCATCAGCGCCAGCCTTACAGCCCGGCTGGTTGCGTCGCCCGCAGCCCAGCTCTTGCGCGAGCCAGTGTTGGGCGCATGACGATACGTGCGCAGGCTCTGCCCATCGATCCATGCATTGGAGATTGCATTGACGGTCTGCTCGCGCGTAAGCCCAAGCAGTTTGCAGACAACCGCCGTAGACGCTACCTTCACCAGCACCACGTGATCGAGCCCGACCCTGTTGAACGAGTTTTCAAGCGCGATGCAGCCCTGGATCTCATGCGCCTTGATCATCGCCGTCAAAACATCGCGCATCTTCAGCGGCTTTTTATTCCCGGCAATTGCCGTGCGCGAAAGCCAGTCAGCCACGGCAAGAATTCCGCCCAGATTGTCCGATGGATGACCCCACTCGGCAGCGAGCCAGGTGTCATTGAAATCCAGCCAGCGAATCATCGCTCCAATATTGAACGCCGCCTGCACAGGATCGAGCTGATAACCGGTTCCCGGCACGCGCGCGCCGTTCGGCACTGTCGTTCCCGGGACGATCGGCCCCAGCAGCTTCGTGCACGCCGGATACTCAAGCGCTTCGAGTCCGCAGCCCAGCGTGTCGATAAGGCAGAACCGCGCCGTCGTATAAGCAAGTTCGGAAGTAATCTCGTAGCCGAGAGCGTAATCCGCAATATCGGCGAGGACCTTATCGGGCGCGGGACGTTCGTTGCTGATGTGAATGGACACCTGAATTCCTTGTTGATTATCTGCGTGCGGCGAGAGGCACAAACCTGAGATCTTCCGGCCCCGTATAAATCGCCGAAGGCCGAATGATCTTGCCATCCTGCCGCTGCTCGATGATATGCGCCGACCAGCCCGCGGTGCGCGCCATTACAAAGAGCGGCGTAAACAGGTCAACGGGAACGCCCATCGCGTGATAGGCCACGGCGCTGAACCAGTCGAGATTCGGGAACATGCGCTTGGCCCGCATCATCGTCGTTTCGATGCGCTCGGCAACCTTATAGAGCCGCCGGCCATCCGCGTCGACAGCCAGTTCGCGCGCCCATTTCTTGATAATCGGATTGCGCGGATCGCCGATCGTGTAAACCGGATGACCGAAGCCGATGATCACCTCGCGGTTTTCGACGCGCCGCAGAATGTCGGCCTCGGCTTCGTCTGCCGTCTTGTAGCGCTGCTGAATTTCGAGCGCCACTTCGTTCGCTCCGCCGTGCTTCGGCCCCTTCAGCGCGCCGATGGCGCCGGCAATGCACGAGTACATATCGGAGCCGGTCCCGGCGATGACGCGTGCGGTAAAAGTCGATGCATTGAACTCGTGCTCCGCATACAGAATCAGCGAACACTCCATGGCGCGCGTCCATTCCGCGCTCGGCGCGCGTCCGTGCAGCAGGTGCAGAAAATGCGCGGCTATGGAATCGTCGCCGGTCTCTACTTCGATCCGTTTGCCGCCCTTGCGCGCAAAGTGGTGCCAGTAAAGGAGCATCGACGGCAGAGAAGCGAGCAGCGCGTCGGCAATGGCTCGTGCTCCGGCCTCGTTGTGGCCGGCATCCTCAGGCCGCACGCAGCCCAGTACGGAGACGCCTGTTCGCAGTACATCCATCGGATGAGCCCCGCCGGGGATAAGCTCAAGCGCTTTCTTGATTGCATCCGGCAGCCGGCGCAATCCAGCCAGCCGCTCGCGGTAGGCGCTCAGCTCTGCGGCGTTGGGCAGCCTGCCGTAAATCAGCAAGTGGGCGACCTCTTCGAAAGAGCAGTGCGCGGCAAGGTCTGCAATATCGTATCCGCGGTAGTGCAGATCGTTGCCGCTCTGGCCCACGGTGCAGATGGCCGTCGTACCGGCCGGCGTGCCGGAAAGGGCGACGGACTTTTTGGGTTTGAAGGCCGAGTCCGGACCGCTCATACATCCTCCGGAGAAAGACAGGTCGCGATAAAAACCTCGCTACCTGTCTTTGCTCTTCGCGAACAGCTCATCGAGCTTCTGCTCGAAGGCGTGATAGTCGAGATAGCGATAAAGATCGTCGCGCGTCTGCATCAGCGGCAGCACGCCTTTCTGTGTGCCCTCCGCGCGAATCGTCTCGTACACCTTCAGCGCGGCCGCGTTCATCGCGCGGTAAGCCGCGCAGCAGTAAAGAACAATATCGACGCCGGCCTGCGCCAGCTCATCGCGCGTATAAAGCGGCGTCCTGCCGAACTCCGTCATATTGGCCAGTATCGGCACGCCAACCGCTTTGCGGAACTCGGTATACATCGGCAGCTCAGTGACCGCCTCGGCAAAGATCATGTCTGCGCCTGCGGCTACATATGCCTGCGCGCGCTCAATGGCGCCTGCCATGCCTTCTCCGGCCAGCGCGTCGGTGCGGGCCATGATGACGAATTGCGAATCCGTGCGCGCATCCACTGCCGCCTTGATACGGTCGGTCATCTCCTCGGCAGCGACCAGTTCCTTGCCGGGACGATGACCGCAGCGCTTCGCGCCGACCTGATCCTCAATATGCACGGCGGCGGCGCCGGCTTTGATCATCGACCGGATGGTCCGCGCAATGTTGAAGGCTCCTCCCCAGCCGGTGTCGATATCGACAAGCAGGGGAAGGGATGTGGCATCCGTGATGCGGCGAACGTCGGTCAGCACGTCGTCCATGGTGCTGATGCCGAGATCGGGAAGCCCGAGCGAGTTGGCCGCCACGCCTCCGCCTGAAAGATACAGGGCGCGAAAGCCCACTGCCTCGGCCATGCGCGCCGTATATGCATTGATGGCCCCGGCCACCTGCAGCGGTTTTTCGGCCTCCAGGGCGGCGCGGAACCGCGCGCCCGGCGTGGCCTTTGGCGTATCTGCCTCGCGAAACTCCGTCATCCTGTGTTCCCTGTGCGCATCATAGCAGCCAGCCTGCAGGCCTTTCCCCTGCCGGCGCTGCGCCATCGGCTCCTCTGAGCCAACACCAGGGTGCTGTTGCGCGGCGCTGCGGGCTGCGCGTACACTGTGAAGCCGAACTCGTTTCCTGCCGACGGTCTCGATTCAATCCGAAGGAGAAACACCGATGAAGCGTCTGTTCCTCTG
>DATGLJ010000325.1:0-8365 GCA_035294185.1 Occallatibacter sp.
GTTCGCGGCAGCGTCAGGCACATGCGCCCATTGCCCTCAGACTCCACAACCGTCACCGCGCCTGTTTCGGCAACGAGAAAATTCGCCCCGCTGATCGCGATGGGGACGGAGAGAAACTTCTCCCGCAGATACTTCCGCGCAGCCGCCGTCAGTGCCTGCGGATCGTCGCTCAGTTCGGGCAGTCCCATGCGCCGTGCAAAGATCTCCCGCACCTGGCTGCGATTCACGTGCAGCGCCGGAACCACAATGTGCGAAGGTTCGCCGTCGCCAAGCTGCAGTATGATCTCCGCCAGATCCGTCTCCGTCGCGCAGATGCCATTGCCCTCGAGAAACGGGTTGAGCTGAATCTCGGCCGACGTCATCGTCTTGATCTTGATGACCTCGGTTGCGTTCTCCTGGCGCAGCAGATCAAGCACAATACGCCGCGCCTCGGCCGCATCCGCAGCCCAGTGCACTGCGCCGCCGGCCGCGGTGCACCGCTCCTCGAACTGCTCGAGATAAAACCCGAGATTCTCAAGCGCATGCTCCCGAATCGCCGCCGCAGCCGTTCGCAGCGCCTGCCAGTCGCGCTTTTCTTCTACAAGCCGCGCGCGCTTCGCCTGGATCACGTCCATCGCGTGCGCCACGTTCTTGCGCAGCTGGGGATTGCGCAATACCGGCAGCGCCGCCTGCGGAAACGGCGGCGCCAGCCGGGGATCAAGAACCGCATGCTCGATTGGAGTAATATTCGGACTCATGCGCGGGACTCGTCCTCCCGCGTGCTGGCCAGAATCTCCGCCATATGGATGGTCTTCATCCCGGCAAATTGCCGGTGCATCGCACCCTCGAGATGCATCAGGCAACTGTTGTCGAGCGCAGTGCAGAACTCGGCCCGCGTTGCCAGCACGTCCTGCATCTTCGCCGCCAGCATCGCCGAAGAAACATCGCCATTCTTGACCGAAAACGTCCCGCCGAATCCGCAGCAGCGATCCAGGTTCGCCAGCGGCACGAGATCGATTCCGCGCACCCTGGATAGCAGCCGAAACGGGCGATCGCCCAACTGCAGGCTGCGCAGCCCGTGGCAGCTCGCGTGGTAGGTTACACGGTGCGGAAAATACGCGCCCACATCCTCCGTACCCAGCCGGTCGATGAGAAACTCGCTTAATTCATAGACGCGGGGCAGCAGGGCGGCGAACTCGCTTCGCAACCCCTTGTCCCCGAGTTCCTCAAAGAGCCCCGGATACTGGTCGCGGATCATCGCCACGCACGAGGATGATGGAATCACGACATTCTCGGCATCCCGGTACATGTGGACGAATCGTTTTGCCAGGCCGCAGGCCTCGGTCCGGAAGCCGGTGTTGGCGTGCATCTGGCCGCAGCAGGTCTGTTCCGGATGAAAATCGAGCGTGATGCCGAGACGTTCAAGCAGCCGAACCACCGCCCGGCCGGTCTCGGGAAACAGCGTGTCGTTATAACAGGTGATGAAGAGCGAAGCGCGCATGGCGTTCCAGACATCGAAAAATCTTCAAATAACTGTGCTTCTATCCTACCCTCTCACCCTCACGGTCGATTCCTGTATCCTGCATCCTGCGCCGGGCAGGCTGCCTATTCTCGGCGCAAAACGGAGCAGAGCAGCATGGCCGAGCCCGGCAGAGACGTAGCCCTGCGCACGCGTGTGCATGTCACGCGCAGGCTTATCCCATATCTTCTGCTGATTTACATCATGGCTTACGTTGACCGCGCCAACCTGGGCGTGGCCAAGCTGGGCATGATGGCCGACACCGGCTTCAACGACGCCGTCATTGGCTTCGGCGCCGGTATCTTCTTCCTCGGCTTTCTCGTCATGAACATCCCAGCGGGCTTTCTGGTCGAGCGATGGAGCGCCCGCAAGCTCATCGCGGCCATCCTGATGGCCTGGGGCATCTTCGCCTCGATGATGGGATTCCTGGGGATGCGGTTTCTCGGCGTCCTTCACGTCAGTACGCAGTTCTATCTGCTGCGTCTTCTGCTCGGCATCGCGGAAGCCGGCTTCTTTCCCGGCGTCATCGTTTATCTCTCGCACTGGTACCGCCCACAGGACCGCGCCCGCGCCAAGGGCTACTTCATGCTGGCGCAGCCGATCGCCATCGCCGCCGGCATTCCCATCTCCGGCTGGATTCTCGACCGCATTCACTGGCTGGGTCTGCCAGGCTGGCGCTGGGTTTTCTTACTTGAAGGGATGCCGCCGTTCATCATGGCATTCGTCTCCGTCTGGTATCTCACCGACCACCCGCAGCGCGCACACTGGCTGCCGGACGATGAGCGAAGCTGGCTCGTCGACGAGCTCCGCTCCGACGAAGCGCTCGAAGTCAAAGCCCGCCGCGTCAGCGTTCAGGATGCTCTTCGCAATCCGCAGACATTTCTGCTCATGGCCATCCTCTTCCTTATCGTCGCCGGCAACCAGGCGCTTATCTTCTTTCTGCCTTCAATTACCAACACAATGAGGGCGCTGCCCGCGGGCCTGCGGCAGATTGCCGCCGGCCTGCCCTACGCATGCAGCGCGCTCGGCATCCTTGGCAATGGCATCTGGGCGCAGCGCTCCGGAAAACTCCGCCGTCACACCGCACTGCCGATACTTGCGACCGGCATCTCGCTGGCCCTGGCCGTCATGGCCCGCAGCCACGCCGGCGAGATGGTCGCTCTCTTCTGTCTCACCGGCTTTACCGCTCAGGCCTACATGCCCGCCTTCTGGACGCTGCCCACCACGCTTTTCGGAAAATCCGCCGCCGCCACCGCCGTAGGCCTCATCGCGCTCGGCAATCTCGGCGGTCTGGCCGGCCCATGGCTCTTTGGCTACCTGCGCGACGTCACCGGAAATTACACTGCGGGATTGTGGGCGGCCTCAGGTTGTATGATTCTGGCCGGACTGCTGGCTACACAGATTCATGTCGCGTACGCAGGAGAGAACGATGCCCGGAGCAAATTCGAAAAAGAAGCCCGAACAGTTGCGCAGCTATAGCTGGTTCGGCCCCAACACCATGCGGGCCTTCGGCCATCGCTCGCGTATGCTTCAGCTCGGCTTTCAGCGCGAGGACTTCATCGGCAAGCCGGTCATCGGCATCATCAATACCTGGAGCGAGATCAACCCCTGCCACGCTCACCTGCGCGAGCGCGCGGAGGCCGTCAAGCGCGGCGTCTGGCAGGCGGGCGGTTTTCCCGTCGAGATTCCGGCTTTCACCATCACCGAAACCTACATGAAGCCCAGCCCCATGCTCTATCGCAACCTCCTGGCTATGGATACCGAGGAGGTGCTGCGCAGTCTGCCTCTCGATGGCGCAGTGCTCATGGGAGGCTGCGACAAAACTACTCCCGGCCTGCTCATGGGCGCCATCAGCATGAATGTGCCGGCAATCTATCTTCCCGCCGGCCCCATGCTGCGCGGCAACCTGAACGGCAAGCCGCTCGGCAGCGGCACAGACGTGTGGAAGTACTGGGCCGAGCGCTGCGCCGGAACCGTCGGTGACGAGGAGATGCGCGTCATCGAAACCGGCATCGCCCGCTCGCCCGGTTTCTGTATGACTATGGGCACCGCTTCTACGATGACAGCTATGAGCGAAGTCCTTGGCATGACGCTGCCCGGCGCTTCCTCTATCCCGGCCGCCGACTCAAACCATACCCGCATGGCCATGGACACAGGCCGCCGCATCGTCGAAATGGCATGGGAAGATCTCAAGCCCTCCGACATCCTCAGCAAAAACTCCTTCCGCAACGCAATCGTCGTCGATATGGCCATCGGCGGTTCGACGAACGCCATCATTCACCTCGTCGCCCTCGCACGCCGCCGCGGCTTCGAACTGCCGCTCGGCATCTTCGATGAAATCTCGCACAAAGTTCCCGTGCTCGCCAATATTCGCCCTTCAGGCGAGTACCTGATGGAAGACTTCTATTACGCCGGCGGTCTGCGCGCCCTCATGGCGGAAATCGCCGATCTGCTCCACCTGGATTGCCGCACGGTGAACGGAAAAACCATCGGCGAAAATATCGAAGGCGCGATGGTGAATGACCCGCAGGTCATCCGCCCGCGCTCCAATCCGCTGGTTGAGAACGGCGGAACAGCTATCCTGCGCGGCAGTCTCGCGCCGGATGGCGCCGTAATCAAAGCCGCAGCCGCCAGCCGCAAATTCTGGCAGCATACCGGCCCGGCAGTCGTCTTCAAAGACTTTGCCGACATGGAGAAGCGCATCGACGATCCCGACCTTGCCGTCGACGAGAACTCTGTCCTCGTTCTGCAGAACGCCGGCCCGCTCGGCGGTCCCGGCATGCCGGAGTGGGGCATGCTGCCCATCCCCAAAAAGCTTCTTGAAAAGGGAATCCGCGACCTGGTCCGCATTTCCGACGCGCGCATGAGCGGCACCGCCTACGGCGCCTGCGTTCTTCACGTAGCACCCGAGAGCTATGTCGGCGGCCCGCTTGCCCTGGTCCACGACGGCGACTTGATTCAACTCGATATTCCCAATCGAAGGCTGGACCTTCTGGTGAGCGAAGAAGAACTGGCCAGACGCCGCGCCTCCTGGCAGCGTCCATCCGATCCTGACAAGCGCGGCTATCTCGCCCTTTATCGCGAGCATGTAACCCAGGCCAACGAGGGCTGCGACTTTGATTTTCTCGAACCAGTCGAAGAGGTCATCCGCTGAAAGGAGCCGCGCCGGTCGCTGGCTCCCCGCAATTACGCTGGGCCTATTTTTCAGCAGCGCCAATCACGTCAGAGAAGCGGTAGCTTCATCCAGCGAACACGAGCACTGCAGATCATGGAGCAGCCCCGCCGAAGGGTCCCACTCGCCAATCGCCGGATAAATCAGCATTGCCTTGCGCGCCAGCGTCTTCGATCCCGTGAGCGCCGCCTCGATGGTTGCTCGCTCGTACTCCTTGACGGCAAGAACTAGCCCGCGCACGGCAGCCGGCAGCGCGCCGCAGCGTTCAGGCGCAATACTCCCGTTCCCAATCGCGCACGGCACTTCCACCACATCGTTATCCGCCACGCCATCAATCGATCCGCGATTGAGCACATTCACAATCAGCCGCCGCGGCTCCGCGCCGCGCAGCGCCTTCATGACGTCCAGCGCGATGCGGTGATATCCATTTGCGGCACGGAACGGATCCTCGTCGAGTGCGGCCTCATCCGGCGCAGCCTCTCCGGCAGACTCGATTTTCATATAGGTCCCCGACCGCACATTCAGATACTGCATGTAAGCCGTCAGAGCCCCGCGCAGGTCATTCTGCGCCATCCGCTCCGCCAGCCGCGCAAAGAGCGCATCGTTGAGTCGCGCAATACTGGCCCCGCGCGTGCCGCCATGGGCCTTCTGGTTTGCAAGCGCTCGGCTGCGGCAGTAGTAAAAGTAAAGATACTCTGTGGGAATCAGCCGTAAACTGCGGATCATCTCGGGATCGAACATCGCTGCAGGGTAAAGCTGCTCGAGCATGCGGTCATCGCACAGAACGCGATCGGTGACATCCTCGCCGCGCAGCTCGATCCTGCGCACCCAGCCGAGATGATTCAGTCCAACATACTCGCAGCGCACTTCGGCCGGCCCCGCACCCAGCGCTATCGCGATGCGATGCAGAAGCTCCGACGGAGTATCGCAGATGCCCACCGCGCGCACGCCTGCATATTGCAAAATCGCCTGTGTAATCAGCCCCGCCGGATTGGTGAAATTGATCAGCCAGGCCTTCGGCGCAAGCCGCCCTACCGCGCGCGCCTGCTCCACAGCCACCGGCGCCGTGCGCAGCGCCATTGCCATTCCGGCCGGCCCCGTCGTCTCCTGTCCCGGATACCCATGCCGAAGCGCCGCATTCTCATCGGCCGTGCGCGCAGCAATCCCGCCTACACGAATGCTGCTAAGCACAAAGTCCGCACCCTCCACCGCCTCTTCCAGCTTCTCGGCCGCGCGTACGCGCAGCGATCCGCCATCACGATCCACCACCGCCTTACCCAGTGCGACCATGATGCGCGCGCGCTCGAAATCGGGATCGTATAGCACGACCTCATCTGCGCCGAGCTCGCGCGCACTTTCATTGATGCCGAAAATCACCAGCGGCGTGCGCACGCCTCCGCCGCCAATGCAGGCTACTTTACCCATACATCTCCTCGTAGCAGCGGTCCAGCTCGCTGCGCGTTGGCAGACCGCGCAGCGCGCCTACCGCCTGGGCGGCAAGGCCGCCGCAGACGCAACCGCGGCGCAGGCACTCCTCGCCGGCTTCCCCGTCCAGTAAGCCGTCAATAAACCCTGCGTTAAAAGCATCGCCCGCCCCGGTAGTATCCACAGCTTCAACCTGCAGCGCAGGCACCGCGATGGTTCGTTCCGGGCCGCGCATCATCGCTCCGCGCGCGCCCATCTTCACCACTCCGCTCGGCCACCCGTTCATGCGCGTGAAGCTCAGATAATCGTTCGCATCGCCATCGCAAAGGATCTTCGCCTCGCGCTCATTGGGCAGCAGGTAATGCACGGTCGAGCAGGTCTTCAGATTTGCAGCATCGGTAAGCCAGTGAAGCCGGTGACCCACGTCGAGAGATGTGGTGCAGCCCACGCCGTGCAGCGCGGGCAACAGCAACTCCGCCAGGCTTACAGAAATTGGCATCGCGAAATGGACATGGCGAGCCTCGCTCAAATGGCCGAGTATGGCTTCGCCAGCCAGCAAATCTTCGAGGCGCGCATTGACGCCCGTGTATGTGAAAAAGGAGCGATCGACACTGCTCGAAACGCTCACAGTCACGCCGCTATCGCCCTGGTCGCTTACCAGATGTGCAGTTGAAACGCCGAAGGATGCCAGCCGGCCTGCGAACCACTGGTACTGTTTTTCTCCTGCCACGCCGATCAGGCTTACCGTGCGGCCCAGCTTCCCCAGTGCGCAGGCGGTGATGGCCGCCCCGCCGCCCACCTCCTGCGCATAGTCGTTCGTAAATACCTCTTCGCCGGGCTCGGGCCATTGCGTAAAACCTGTGAAGATGTGATCCACGTAAACTTCCCCGACCATCGCGATGTCATATTTCTTCATAGCGCCGCAAAGGGCCACTCCTGCGCCTGCCTGGCCTTGAACAGATAAATGCCGGCGCCTGCGGCTACGGTCCCAAGGCCGATTGCAACATAGTGCAAACCGCTGCTGAAGGCGACGTAAAGCCAGCCCGCGAGCGCGATCGCCGCCGGAATGGGATAAAGCGGCATGCGGTAGCGGCCGGCCGGTGCAGTCTGGCGACGGCGAAGAAACTCCACTGCAATGCATTGAGCGGCAAACTGGAAAATCGCCTGCACAACAATAAGCACTTTAATCAGCTCGCCCAGCGTGAACATGCAGGCAACGGCGGAGAAGATGCCCATAAAGAGTAAGGAGACCGTCGGAAACCGTCCCTTATTGTGCAGCCGCGCAAACGGGGCCAGGAATCGCCCCTCCGCCGCAGCGGCGTAGGGAATGCGCGAGTAACCAAGCATGTTTGCAAACACCGAACCAAAGCTCACCGCCAGTACGAGTACCGAGATGAGGACTCCCGCCCAATGGCCATACACTGCCTGCATGAAATCGGCGGCAATTGCCTGTGAACGCTCCGCAATTTTCCAATCGAGCGACCCGATGATCGAGACGTTCATGAGCAGGTAGAGGGCTCCGACGATAAAAATCGAGAAAATGACCGCGCGCGGAATATTGCGGTTCGGCCGCTCAATCTCTCCGCCCAGAAAGCAGGCATTGCTGTAGCCGCCGTAATCGTATACCGCTATCAGCGTCGTCGCTCCCAGCCCCATCCAGAAGTTGCGCGACATTCGAAACGCGCCGGGCGTAAAGTCGAATGCCATCGAAGCGTGAAAGTGAAGGGCGCCGCTTACAATTACCCAGCAGCACGTGGCTATCACGATCGCAGTCATCGCCACCGTAATCCGGTCGATGGAGCGGATGTTTCGATAGAGCAGCCACGCATTCGCCAGGCAAACGCCTGCGGCAATTGCGAGCGCGCCCGCGTGGCTTAGCCCCGGATGCAGAAAGCCCATATATTGCGAGAAGCCGACGGCGCCCGAAGCGATTGTGAGCGGCCCCACAATCAGCGTCTGCCACAAAAAGAGAAAACTCATCAGCCGCCCGAAGCCTTCTTTGCCGAACGCCTCCTGCAGGTAGTAATAGGATCCGCCTGAATTCGGCAGGGCCGATCCAAGCTCCGCCCATACCAGCCCGTCGCACAGGCACAGGAACCCGCCCAGCACCCAACCCACCATCGCTTGAGGCCCGCCCATGGCGGCGAGCGCAAGCGGAATCGTTAGGAAGGGGCCTACCCCAACCATGTTCAGTACATTGGCGGAGATCGCGCCCCAGGGGCCGAGGCCGCGCTCAAGCTGTTCGCCGCGCTGCGCGGCGCGCGTCGCTC
>DATGLJ010000326.1:0-2955 GCA_035294185.1 Occallatibacter sp.
TCCAGTGCGTGCCCTGGTCGAGCATGTCGCGGGTTGGACCGCCGCCGTGATCGCCCACGCCGTAAAGGGTCATCATCTCCGGCAGGCCGGGAGCCTTGATGCGCGCATCGGCAAACTCCGCGGAAAAGTGCACAGGATTCAGAATCCGGTCGCCGTATCCATGCGGGAAGTAGGTAAGCACCTTGCTGCCATCCGGCGACTCCCACCAGAAGAGCTTGAGCGGAAGCTGGTTGGTGTCGTTCCAGCTCATCTTCTGCGTCACGAAGTAGTCGATGCCGGATTTTTTGTAAATCTGCGGGAGCTGCCAGTTGTAGCCGAAGCTGTCGGGGTTCCAGCCGATGCGAACATCGACGCCGTAGTGGTCCAGAAACCAGCGCTTGCCGAGAAGGATCGACCGGGCGGTGGATTCGCCATCCGGCAGGTTCAGATCGGGCTCAACCCACATGCCGCCGACCACCTCCCAGCGTCCTTCTCTGATGCGCTGCGCGATTTCATCGTTGATCGGCGGATACTTGTCGGCCATCCAGGCGTTATATTGAGCGGCCGACTGCGTATAGACGTAATCGGGATACTCGTGCATCAACTGCAGCGCCGTGCCGAAGGTGCGGTGCACCACGTCGACGGTTTCGCTGCGCGGCCACAGCCATGCCGCGTCGATGTGCGAGTTGCCGTCCAGATGAATCGTCACCTGCGAGAGCATCGGCCGGAAGCAGCTGAGCGAATCCGTCGCCTGCTCCAGCGAAGCGTCAAAGCGCTTCTGGTCTCCGGCGTCAAGGGCTTTGAAATCGACTTTATCGATGGCCTGGCGCAGCCGCTCCTGGTCGGCAGGGATCTCTTTTGAGATGCTCGGGATCAGGAACGCCACCGAGAGGATTTCATCGTGCAGGTCCTGCGGGTTCGGCCTGCCTGCGGCAAAATCCACTTGCTCCGTTTCGCCCTGGAAGCGCTTGTCGCTTGCCGTGGCCAGCACCTTGACCGCAACCAGCACGCGCTGGCCGGGCCGGGCATTTTGGAACAGCTCGAGTTTTTCGAGATCCGCTCCCAGCGCCACGCGGCGGCCGTCGAAGTAGACAATCTCGTCGATATCGCCGCGCTCGGTCGGGCGCACATCGAACTGGAACCATACATTGACGCCGGTCAGGTCATAGCCATGCAGGTTTGCGGGCACTTCGATCCAGCGCCGGAACCAGACGGCGTCCTTGCCGAACTCCTGCCCGCGCTGCGCAACCGGCCAGGACGAATCGTCGAGGCTCGGGTTTTCGCCGTGGGGCAGGTCGCCGGGGTGCACGCGCCACTGGCCGGCGGGCAGCCGGTCGAACTGGCCGAGACGGTTGAGGGTTTCTCTGGATTGCGGAGGCAGAAACTGTGTCGCCTTCTCGATCGTTTCCATTGACTGCGCCTGCGCAACGCAGGCAAAACACGCGGCCAGCGCCGCGACAAGCCAGACCTGTTTCTTCATTGCCCGAGGTTCCCTTCGCTGCTTTCTGATGGATTGAGTGCCGGTACGTTCTGGCGCTGCAGCAGCTCGCGATCCTGCATGCGCGCGGCCGGGTGTATCGAAATCCGGCAAATTTCCGGGAATCCGGAGACCGGTCTCCCTCCTGCCCGATCGGCAGGCGCGCCAGCATGGCCGGCCGGACTGCGCCCACAGGTCGATTTGCCGTTAGAAATACACTAAATGATTGGAATGCCGGGACGGGGTGCTCAGAACAGCCTGCCGCGAAAGGCGAGGAAAAGCTCCACCAGCAGGATAATGACGACGGTCGCCTCCAGAAGAAACGCCCGGCTATGATTGAACTGATCGAGCATATAGTGGTAGAGCTCTTCGGCGGTTCTCAGCTTCTGTTCCACCAGATCCCGGTAGTCGGGCACGCCCACTCTGGCCGAAGCCAGCCGGTAGAGCCGCGCGGCGAACATGTCGCTCAGAAACTTGATCGCATTGTCGGCCCGCTCGGTCAGTTCCACAACCTCAAGCAGCACCGTATTCAGGTTGGTAGCCGATCTGGCCAGCCGCCAGCGCGCAAACAGCCTCGAGTCCTTGCCGAAAGAGTCGTAGGCGCCGGCCAGCACCCCGGTGAGCAGTTCGTCATAGTGCCGGAATTCGAGCAATTGCGAATTTGCGTATTCGAGAAGCTGAATTGCGGTCTCGGCTCCCGTCGGCGTGTCGTAGAGAAATGCAGCATTCCATCCAATGACTGAAAGATCGTTGGAGTAGTACGACATTTTCGAGTTCAGCACCTCCGCGCACTCTCCCTCCGAGAGCGTCGCCCTCTCGCCGCGCACCAGTTGCGCAATCTCGGGACCATGCTGCCGGATCAGTTCGGACGGAGACGGAGACCCTGCCGCTTCGCGGATATGAAAGATGAAGTAATCCTCGCTCAGCCAGCGCTGGTAAGGCTTCACCATCGCTCCGGAGACGCGCTGCAGATATTTGCCGACGATCGGCTCAGCGCGGGAGACGAAATCGATGTCCCACACCCAGCGGCTGGCCAGCGGCACGAGCGTGTCCCACCCGCCGGCAACTTCGTGCCGGAACATCAGGCTCACAACGCCGTAATCGAAATACTTGATCTCGCCCTGGAGCTGTTCGCCGCTGTCGAGGATCAGCGGTTCTATCGGTTCGACAACCGGCGGCCGCTGGTAGTGCACATAGGCCGGAGCCACCTGTTTCATGGTCGGCTTGGGCAGCGTCCGGGCGCTCACCGTCTGCTGCAGGCGGTCGAGATGAAACTCCTCGCACACGTCGAACTGAATCAGCACGAGGACGGAACCTGTAAGATCTGCCGGAACCCGGGATGGAGCGGGAGCAGACATCTAACCGTGTATGGTAGCCGATTCACACACGAGGCATTTGCCGAACCGCCTGTCTTTAGCCGGCCGCCCGGGCCGCCGGAGCAGGCTTCAACCCCGCAGCTCCTTCGGCGGCGGCGATCATCGCTTCGGTGCCGATGCAGG
>DATGLJ010000327.1:0-4148 GCA_035294185.1 Occallatibacter sp.
GTCGATGCGGACCGGCTTGTGGTTGGCGTCGTACTCGACGGTGACCTGGGACTTGCCGTCGGGCCGGAGGTAGGGCAGCTTGCCGTTCTTGCGGACCTCGGAGAGGCGGCGGGTGAGCTTGTGCGCCAGGGAGATGGGAGCCGGCATCAATTCCGCCGTCTCATTGGTGGCATAGCCGAACATCATGCCCTGGTCGCCGGCGCCGCCGGTATCCACGCCCTGAGCGATGTCGCCGGACTGCTTGTTGATCGAGGAGATTACGGCGCAGGTGTTCGAATCGAAGCCATAGAGCGCATTGTCATAGCCAATGGAGGCCACAACGCCGCGAACCAGAGTCTGAAAATCCACGTAGGCTTTGGTGGTGATTTCTCCGGCAATCACCACGAGGCCGGTCGCCGTCAGGGTTTCGGCAGCCACGCGGCTGTAGGGATCCTGGTCCAGGCAGGCATCGAGAATGGCATCAGAGACCTGATCGGCGATTTTGTCCGGATGGCCTTCGGTCACCGACTCGGAGGTAAACAGGAAACGGTCGCTCAACTTCTATTCCTCCCCTTCAAGGGAAATTGTTGGCATAGCGATAGCAGGATAGCGGGAGCCGGATAACGAAGCAGCTGCTTCACCGGTTCGGACAGGCCTGCACCCGTCAGGCCCAGGCCCGCGGGTGTATGTACTTATGGTAACTGCCCTCGCAGACGGCGGGCAACGGAAGGCGGCGAATGGGGCTTAACACAGGCTGAACGGCAGCGGGCAGGTCTGGATGGCAAAGCAGTCTGTATGTGCCGGCCAGCGGCAACGGCCTAACCGCCGAAGATCGAGGCCAGACGCGAGCACTGCGAATGAATCCAGGTCCAGGTAGAGCGCACTGCGAGAGAAAATAAGTGGGTTGGCAGCACGCTGGGCCACCAGCCGGAACGGTAGCCGTAATAGCGGATGGTAAGCAAAGCACCGAAGGCCACCACGCCGGCGAGCACCGCAGCCCCCGTCCAGCGCAGACGCTCCTGCGCAGCCTCGCGGCGCAGGATGCGAGCCCGGCCAACGTTCTCAGCAAAGGCTGTCCAGTCGCCATCGTCCTCTACAGGCGCCCCGGCCGCGCTGCATGCCCTCATGAAGCGCTCAGTCCAGGCCTGCTGGGCCTGCTGGTCCAGCCCCAGGGCCCCGGTGTAGCCGCGAACAATGCCTTTGCTGAGAATTCCGCCGGGCAAAAGACGAAAGCGCTCCTGCTCAAGCGCCAGAAGATGACGCTGGCTGATCTTGGTGATCGCCGTGATGTCTTCGAGCGCTACGCCGCGGGCAATCCGCTCCATGCGCAGGTCTTCACCGAAATTCCCCATTGGAGAACCATACCAACAGCCGCTGAAACCGAAGGAAGCGCCAAATTCACGATAAACCCGCTTCAAAAGCCGCGTCAAAGAGATTTTCGCTCTCTGCGCGGTACCTTTGGGCGGAGGTTCCCGGATGGGAAACAGCGGTTCCAGATAGAACCGCAGGGCTCAAAGAGCCTGTGCTTTCAGGCTCTCAGGAGAAATTCCACCGGCCTGCGGCCTGGCGGCCCGGTCGTCCACTATCCAGGCCAACTGTTACTCTGAAATCAGAGCGCGGCCCCGCGCCGGAGCCCCATGAACAAGCTTGTCTTCGCCAATCTTCTGCACCGGCCGCTGCGGTCGATCATCAGCGTGCTTGCCGTAGCCATCGAAGTGATGATGATCCTGTCGATCGTCGGCATCTTCATCGGCATGCTCAACGATTCCAAGATGCGCACCAACGGCGTCGGCGCCGATCTGATGGTGCTGCCCTCCAACGCCAGCTACTTCAACGGCGTCAGCGGCGCGGCCATGCCGGTGAATGACGCCATCGCGCTCCGCCGGCTGCCGCACGTCGCCGTCGCCGCCCCGGCGATCCAGCATATCCAGACCAGCGGCAGCATCGAGGTTATCTACGGGATCGACTACGCCAGCTTCAACGCGTTGCGGCCGTTTGTGTTTCTTTCCGGCGGCCCATTCAGGGGTCCGAACGACGCCATCATCGACACGGTCTGGGCGACTGCGCACCATCGCGGCGTCGGCGAAAACATCGAAGTGCTCGGCCAGCAGTTCCGGGTTTCCGGCGTGGTCGAGCCCGGCAAGGGCGGACGCATCCTGGTGCCGATCGACACCATGGGCGAGCTGATCGGCTCCGCCGGCAAAGCCTCGCTCTTCTACGTCAAGGCCGATGCGCCGGCCAATATTCCCCTTGTGTCCAGGGAGATCAAAGCGGTAAGGGGTCTTGAAAATAACGAGGTCCTGAGCATGAACGACTGGCTCGACCAGATGACGCCCGACCGCATCCCCGGCTTCAACATCGCGCTCAACTCGGTCACCGGCATTGCGGTCGTTGTCGGCTTTCTCGTCATCTTCCAGTCTATGTACACGGCGGTGCTCGAGCGCACGCGCGAGATCGGCATTCTTAAATCGATGGGCGCATCGAAACCGGCGATTGTAGGCGTCGTGCTGCGGGAAACCGCAGTGCTGGCCACGGCCGGCGTCATCGTGGGACTGGTCGGCACCGTCGGCGTACGCGCGCTGCTGCTCGGCGTCTTTCCCACGCAGCACTTCGAAGTCACAGCCGGCTGGCTTGCGGCCGGCGCAGCAATCGCCTTTGTGGGCGCGCTCTGCGGGGCGATCTACCCGGCGTGGATGGCGGCCCGCAAAGACCCTATCGATGCACTCGCCTACGAATAGCGCGACAACGCCGGCTGCCGCAGGCCCGGCCGATTCTTCTCTGCCGCGGCCTGCCGCGAGCGGCCGATCTGCCCGATTTTGCGCCTGATCCCCATAGGTTCGAGCCTGGGCGCACGGCCTTTGGACCGCGCCGCGCCGATTGGGCCGAGTAAGGACTCCCGCCAGGAACCTACGGCGCACAGGTCAGCGCGCCGGTGATCGACTGACACTGCACCCGGCCTGCTGGCCGGCAGATCTTTTCCGTACCTCCGACAGAACAGTCATCCTCCACGCGACCGGAGAACGAATCGCGTGGAGGATGACGCCGGGCACTGCTGCTACTGGACAATCAGCGTGACCGAAGCGGACCGGGTTACAGTGTGGGTCTGCCCGCTTCCGCCGCAGCCTGTCAGGGCGGCGCTTACGGCGGCTGCTGCCACCAGAACAATCGCCAGCCACATGCGCTGCCTGACCCATCTGCTCCTGCAGCCTGCCAGCGGCAGCAGCAGGAAGGGAAGGAAGATCAGCGCAGTGGCGGCGCTGCCCGGCAGTGTCTCGGTAATGACGACGGTGATCTGGTAGGTACCGGCCGGCGTCGACGACGTGGTTGAAATTGCCAAGCTGGCGCTCGAATAGCTGCACGCAGCGCCGGCGGGGAGGTTCAGGCACTTTGCGCTGACATTCCTGGCGCCGGAGGGCAATGTGAGAGCATAAGTGGCTGTTGAGCCCGGCGTCACCGTAGCGGTGAGAGTAGTGAACACCGGTTCGCCGTCGCTGCCCGGCGAATCCACCTCGAATTGCAGGGCGTTCGATGTGCCTCCGCCCGGCGCCGGCGTCTGCACCGTGACGGCGTAGATGCCCGCCGCCGCAACTGCGGACGCGGGAACCTGCGCCGTCAGTTGCGTGCTGCTGACAAAGGTCGTCGTGAGCGCAGTCGAGCCCCATTCGATCGTGGAGCTGGAGACGAAGCCGGATCCGTTAACGGTCAGCGTAAAGGCCGCGGCGCCGGCCGAGACGAATGCCGGAGAGATAGCGGAAATCGCCGGCACACCGGGAGGAGGCGGAGGAGAGGCCGGCTGCCCGGCAAGCGTCAACTGCACCGAGGATGGCGTGGAGAGCGCCGCGTTCGTGAGATTGCCGTTGAATGTGACCACGTCTGTGGTTGCGGCGGTGGTTGCATTGGGGTAAGTGGCCGTGAGCGTGCACAGTCCGCCTGCGGCCAGAGTGCCGGCCCCGCTCGCGCTCAGCGCGCAGTCTGTCGAAGCCGTGGGAGCCAAGCCATAGTCCGCCGTGTCGGTCTGGGTCCAGGCCGCCGCCGTGTACGTCTGGTTGCCGGATGCAAGCAGATAGACGTTTTGCGAAACGCCGGCGGAGGCAAATTTGACCGCGCCCTGCGTGCGCACGAGCTTGAGCAAACCACCCGAGAAGCCGGTATAGAGATTGCCGGCTGCG
>DATGLJ010000328.1:0-10324 GCA_035294185.1 Occallatibacter sp.
GCGGCGTCTGCATCATCGGCCACGGCTCGTCGAACGACAACGCCATCTACAACGGCATCCGCGTGGCCCACGAATTCGCCAGGGCCGGCACCAATCAGCGCATCGAGCACGAGTTCGCCAGCCGCCCGCGCCACGCCGAGCACCACTCCGGCGCCGACGCCACGATCCAGTGACCGCCTGCCGGCGCTTTCGGCCGGTCTGCACCCAATCCCGGTTTCCTGAAAGGGAAGCCTTCACCGGACCACGGTCAGCCAGGCCCATCCCACCGCCAGCGTCACCAGCGTCACCGGAATGCCCACCCGCGAATAATCCCAGAAGCCGATATGCGCCTGATCGCGAGCCCGCTCGACGACAATCAGGTTGGCCACCGAGCCGGTGATCGTGAGATTGCCGGCCAGCGTGCTGGCCATCGCAAGCGCCAGCCACCCCGTGCGCGGGTCGTGGAAGGAAGGCGCCAGCGACTTGAGCAGCATCACGGCCGGAACGTTGCTCACGATATTTGAAAGCAGCGCGGTAACGGCCGTGAAGATGCCGAGATTCTGCAGGTTCAGCCGCTCGGCGGCAACGAACATTTCGTGGGTGAGCCCGGCGCGCTCCGCACCGCCGACGATAAGGAACAACCCGACAAAAAAAACGAGCAATCCCCAGTCGACCTCGTCGTACACCTGGCGCGGTTCGCGCGTGCGCGTGATGAGCATAAGCGCAGCGCCGATGGCCGCGGCCATCGCCGGAGGAATGCCCCCAAGAAAACCGGCAAGAACCAGCGCAATGACGATGGCAGGCTTGCGCAACTGGCGCAGGTGAATTGTGCGCTGTGCGGCCGCTATGCCGTTGCCTTCGTGACTCGCCGGGATCTCCGCCTTCGTGGCCGCTCCGCAAAGCCAGCGGATGATCGCCCAGTCAAGCAGCAGGCCGATCATCGCAACCGGCCCCAGATGGCCGATGAAATAGAGATAGCTCAGGCCCGAAGACGACCCGATCAGCATGTTCTGCGGATTGCCGGTAATCGTCGCCATGCTGCCGATATTCGAAGCCGTGGCGACCGCGAGCAGGTACGGTAGAGGCCGGAGGCCGAGCCTGCGCGCGGCGGTGAGCGCGAAGGGCACCATCACCAGGCAGATGATGTCGTTGACGAAGAACGCCGAAAGCACGCCGGTGATGAAGATGACCGCCGGCAGCAGGTTGTGCGGGCTCAGGCGCGCAACAATGTGCTCGGTAATCCAGTCAAAGAACCCCGCCAGCCGCAGGCATCCGACGACCAGCATCATCGAGAACAGCAGCACCAGCGTGCCGAAATCGATTGCGTGCAGCGCCTGCTCTGCGCTCACAACCCCCAGAGCGACCATGAGCACCGCCCCGATAATGGCCATGCCGGGGCGGTCGATTTTGAACCCCGGAAATTTGCCCAGCGCGAAGACGAGATAACTGGCGGCGAAGATGAGCGAGGCCGCGACGATCTGCCAGTGGGCGAACGGATCCGGCGGAACAGGAATCGGAACGGCAGACAGGGCCAGGGTCATGCTGAATCAGTGTAGCGGCCGGAGCGCGATGAAACCAGCTCAGTCTGCATCGGGCCTGTTGCGCGCTCCGCGCCAATACAGAACCAATCCAAGCAGAATCGAAGCCGCGGTTCCAATGATCAGCTTCAGCTCGAAGCCGAGCTTGTTCGATGAGTCGCCGGGCGGGATGAGCGAAACCAGAATCCCGAGCAGCACCACGATGAAGCCAAGCCCGCCGCAGATCCACACGCCGGCCATGCCGCCGGGGACCAGCACCGCGTGCGGATTTTCGCCGCGGTCCCGCCGGTATGCCAGCCTGATGACCGCGGCAAACATGTAGAGGAACGGAATGAAGTAGAGAATAATCGCTGCGTCAATCAGGAACTGGTAAGCGCCGCGCGTGGTGTCGTTAATCTGACTCAACAGCAGGATCGCGCCCGAAACAATGGCCTGCACAAGGATGGAAACATAAGGCGTCTTCCACTTCGGATGAATCCTGCCGAAGGCCGCCGGCAAATACCGATCGATGCCGACCATGAACGGCACGCGCGCGATGCCCGCCACCGTCGAACCCACGCCGCCGGCATTGCCCACCGTCACGAGCACGGCGGCCAGCACGCCCAGAACGCCAATGCGCAATGCCGCCGAACCAATCGCGATTGCGTGGAAGACGCCGCTCTGCGGGTCGATCTCGCCGGCCGGCGCCAGAGCCAGTACCGCGAAGGTGCCGGCAATGTACATCAGAGCAATCAGCGCGCCGGCCCCGAACACCGCGCGCGGCAGCGTGCGCCGCGGGTCGCGGACCTCCTCGCTCATGGCCGAAACCAGTTCCAGTCCCGTGAAGGCAAAGGCGATCTGCGACCAGAAATTGACAGTGTCCCAGTTCCACGCCGGAAGCATGTTGTGCAGCGTGAAGCGAGTTGCCGATCCGCGCCCGGCCGCCACAACCGCGGCAACGCCGGCAAGGATGAGCAGCGGCAGATATGTGCCCACGCCGCCGGCGTTCTGCAGCCATTTGCCGATATTCAGTCCAATCATGTTGAGCGCGACGGCGACAACCAGCAGTCCGAGCGAGACCCAGATCTGAAACGCGCGATTCTGCGCCAGAGCGGCTCCGCGCGCGCCCTCGATATAAGCCGACATGGATGCGCTGGCCAAAAGCAGCCCGGGAAAATAGAAGACGGTATAGATCCAGTACGTCCAGCCGGCGATAAAGCCGTGCAACGGCCCAAACGCATCGCGCGCCCAGGCGTACAGGCCGCCCTCTTCAGGAAAGCGCGAGGAGAGCTCGTTGATGACCAGGGCTCCGGGGACGAAGAAGAAAACGGCGGCGATAACCCACAGGCTGATCGAGGAGCTGCCGTTGTGGCCGGCGGCCGCGATCCAGCGCGGGCCCAGCACAGTTGCAATGTTAAACAGCAGCACATCCCAGAACCCCATGGTCTTGCGCAGCTCGGAGGTAGCGCCTGAAGCGCCCGTCGAAGCAGAGGTCATGGAATTACCCGGGCAATTTCCGAATGAAGGGCACAGCAGGCCTGCATGCGGCTTATCATAGCCGAGCGCCCGCGCCATACTTCTGTCCATTCGTCCGCTTTCGGCGTCTAAAGAATCAAAGGAGAATCTGCCGGATTTTTCGGGGAGAAGAAACGACGGTGCATCGACCGGGTTTTCTGCTGGTTTTCTTCTGTCTTTTCGGGGTGGGCGCGGCAGGCGCGCAGTCGGCAAGCTTTACGGTGGCGCAGCACGGGCATGCGGTGGGCAAGGCCAGCTTCACCTTCGCTCCCACGCCGCACGGTTACAGTTCCGCCTCGCTGGTGCGGGTGAAGATGCAGGGGCTGGACTACGCGCTTTCGAAGAACGAATTGCTGACCGCCGCCAGCCACCTCAGGCGCGTGGAACTGAGCGCCACCATCAACGGCTCGGCCGTGACGGTGGTCGTTAAGCCCGGCAAGGGGGGAATCGTCCTGGACACATCGGCCAACGGCCGGAACGCCACGGCCGATCTGCCGCAGCACCCGGCGGCGGTGTTCCTGCCGGACTTCGACCCCGGCGCGCTGCAAACGCTGCTTGCGCTCGCCGTCGAGCAGAACAGCCGCGATCTGTGGGCGATCATTCCCAAGGGGAAGATCTCGGTTGTTCCTGTGCAGCTTGCCACTTATGCCGATATGCAGGGCACGCTCGACGGCAAGCCGATTACGGTGCATCATCTGGTGGCGACGATCAGGGTTGCGAACCAGGGCGAGAAGACCGAGCTTTTCTCCGGCCCCGAAAACCAGTTGCTGCAGGCCGAGCTGCCGCAGGAGGGATTCGCGCTGGTGCGCAAGGGATTCGTGCTCAAGCCGCCGAGCAGGGCTCCGGCGCCGCCGCCGCAGCCGCAAACGCCTCCGGTTCAGCAGCCGCCGCAGAGCTAAAAGGCAATTTTCCGCCTCTAAAGTGTGAGCGAGGGAACGGCGGTGAGATCGGATGCCGCGAACTCGCGCGCCTGAAAGCGCGGCCATGCCGCGGCGGCGATCATCGCGGCGTTGTCGGTAGAGAGCGCCGGGCTGGGAAAACTTACGCGTAACCCGCGGCGCGCGGCCTCGGCTGTAAAGCGCTCCCGCAGCTCGCGGTTTGCAGCCACGCCGCCGGTCACCAGGATGCGTGCTGCGTCGAGGGCCTCGGCTGCGCCGAAGGTCTTCTTCATCAGGTCGCCGATGACAGCGTGCTGAAAGCTGGCGATAAGATCCAGCGTCGCCTGCGGACAGAGCGCGAGGGCTTCTTCGCGCGTCTGTGGCGGCCGCGGATGCGCCAGAACGCGCTCGGCGCGGGCCGCGGCCTCCGCGCGCAGGCCATGCAGCTCCACGTAGCGCAGCACCGCGGTCTTGATGCCGGAAAACGAGAACAGAAAGCGCGGATCGAGCTCGGCGATGGGCGCAGTCCTGGCTGCCTTTGTGCGCGGAGCTTTGCCGGCCAGATGAACCTTCGGTTTCATCTGCGCGAACGGGAACGGCACGGTCTTCGGATCGCCAAAGCGGGCCAGAGAATCGATCCACGGGCCGCCCGGGTAGCCGAGGCCGAGCAGCTTGGCGACCTTGTCATACGCCTCGCCGGCGGCATCATCGAGCGTGCGTCCAACAAGCGCGTACCGCCAGCTTCCACGCGCCGGCCGCGCGAGATAAAGATGCGTATGCCCTCCGGAAACGACAAGAGCCAGCGCGGGTTCATCATTTGCTTCGGCAGAGCCTTCTTCGCGCTCGCGCAGGAGCACGGCGTGGATGTGGCCTTCCAGGTGATTCACGGCGATCAGCGGCAGCCCGCGCGCGAAGGCGAGCGCCTTGGCGTAGGTGATGCCGACAAGCAGCGCGCCGGCCAGCCCCGGTCCGCTGGTCACGGCGATTGCGTCAAGATCGCCGAAGGCGACTCTGGCCTGCGCGAGAGCGGTGCGAACCACGGGGACAATCGCGCGCAGATGTTCGCGGCTGGCCAGCTCCGGAACCACCCCGCCATAGCGCGCATGCGTCGCAATCTGCGAGGCGACGACCGAGGCAAGCGTGCGCTCACCGCGCTCCACGATGGCCGCGGCCGTTTCGTCGCACGAGGTTTCAATGCCGAGTATAAGGCCGGGCATATCTAAAGTTTACCGAGCCGGCGAAACCGGGCATGGCGCGCCGGGTGACAATGGGAGTAGTTATGCGGCCTGCATCGCGCAAATTTGAAGCGGCACTGCGGATCGTCGGGAAGCTGCGCTCCTGCGGCTATGCGGCGTACCTCGCCGGCGGCTGCGTGCGCGATCTGGTGCTGGGGCGCGAGCCGGTCGACTACGACGTGGCGACCGATGCAACGCCCGACGTGGTGCTGGGGATGTTCCCGCGTACATTTGCCGTAGGCGCGCATTTCGGCGTTGTGCTGGTGGCCGGCGACGGCGGGGAAGACGACTCCAAACCCGGACAGCAGCGCCTGTGCACCGAAGTGGCGACCTTTCGTTCGGATCTGGCCTACTCCGATGGCCGCCGTCCCGACGCAGTCCGCTATACGCGAAGCGCGGAGGAGGATGTGTGGCGGCGCGATTTCACCATCAACGGCCTGCTCCTGGACCCGCTGCGCGGGGGCGGCTCTTTGGATGCCCGCGCCCATAGCGCGAAGGATTGGCGCTCCGGGGTGCTCGACTATGTCGGCGGTCTCGACGATCTCGATGCCGGCATCGTCCGCGCCATCGGCCCGCCTGCAATCCGCTTCGAAGAAGACCGCCTGCGCATGCTGCGCGCGGTGCGGTTCGCCGCCCGCTTCGGCTTTGAAGTGGAGGACGGGACCAGGCGGGCAATCGGCGCGCTGGCCGGCCGCATCCATGCCGTCAGCCGCGAGCGCATCCGCGACGAGCTGACGAAGATGCTCACCGAAGGCCATGCCCGCCGCGCCTTCGAGTTGCTCGACGAAACCGGGCTGCTCTTCGAGGTCCTGCCGGAGATTGCGCGCATGAAGGGCGTCGATCAGCCGCCGCAGTTTCATCCCGAGGGCGACGTCTGGACGCACACGCTGATGCTGCTCGAACAGTTGCCCGCCGGCGCGCCGCTTACGCTTGCCTGGGGCGCGCTGCTGCACGATGTGGGCAAGCCGCCAACCTTCCGCCGCGCGCCCGACCGTATCCGCTTCGATGGGCACGTGGAAGTAGGCGCAGCCATGGGCGCCGAGATCTGCCGGCGATTCCGGTTTTCCAACGACGAAACCCGGCAGATCCTCGCGCTGATCGAAAACCACATGCGCTTTGCCGACGCGCCGCGGATGAAGACCTCGACCCTGAAGCGCTTCCTGCGCCTGGAACGCTTCGACGAGCACCTGGCGCTGCACCGCATGGACTGCCTGGCCGCGCACGGCAATCTCGACATCTACGGCTTTGTCGTGGGCCGCCGCGCCGAGCTGAGCGAGGAAGCGGTGCGGCCCAAGCCGCTGGTCACCGGCCGCGAGCTGATCGCCGCCGGCTACACGCCCGGCCCGCGGTTCAGGGAAATGCTTACGGCCGTCGAAGACGCTCAGCTCGAGGGCGCAATTGCAACGCCAGAAGAGGCCATGCAACTGGTGCGCGAGCGATTCGGAGCGGCCTCGGCGGGTTAGACCGGCCGCAATCTGCCGGTTTTCCCATTGCTACAATCAGATAGGCCCTTCGCGGGCTGTTTGACGCCGTATTTTTGCACTCACGCGCCAGCAATGACTCTTCGCCTTTTCAATACTCTTACCGGACAAATCGAGCCTCTCGCGCCTGCCGACGGCAAAACGCTGCGGATGTACGCCTGCGGCCCCACGGTCTACGACTACGGCCACATCGGCAACTTCCGCACGTTTTTGCAGGTCGACGTGCTGCGCCGTTTTCTGCGTCTCTCCGGCGTTCCCGTCCAGCATGTGATGAATATTACCGATGTGGACGACAAGATTATCCGCAACGCAGCGCAGGCCGGCGTTCCCATCGGCGAATATACGGCTCGATTCGAGCAGGCGTTCTTCGAGGATCTCGAATCTCTGAAAGTGGAGCGGCCCGAACAGCTTCCCCACGCCACCGCGCATATCGAGCAGATGGTGGCGCTGGTCGAAAAGCTGGCCGCCGCCGGCGCTGCATACCGCACCGAAGACGGAAGCTGGTATTTCCGCCTTTCGGCCTTTCCCGACTACGGGAAGCTGAGCAAGAAGGATCTGAGCGGCATTGTGACCGGGGCCCGGGTCGACGTGGACGAGTACGAAAAGGACTCGGCCAACGACTTCGCGCTGTGGAAGGCGGCCAGGCCGGGCGAGACGGCGTGGGAGACCCGCATCGGCCGCGGGCGGCCGGGCTGGCACCTTGAGTGCTCCGCCATGTCCATGCAGTATCTGGGCGAGAGCTTCGACCTGCACGCCGGCGGCGAGGACCTGATGTTCCCGCACCACGAGAACGAGATTGCGCAGAGCGAGACGGCCACGGGCAAGCCGTTTGCGCGGCACTGGATGCACGTGCGGTTTCTGCTGGTCGAGGGCCGCAAGATGTCCAAGAGCGAGGGGAATTTTTTCACGCTGCGCGACCTGCTGCTCAAGGGCTACAAGGCCTCGGCCATCCGGCTGGCGCTGATCTCGGTGCCCTATCGCCATCAGCTCAACTTCACGCAGGACGGCCTGGTCGAGGCGACAAACGCCATCGACCGGCTGCGCACCTTTCACGGGCGGCTGAAAGCCGGCAAGTTCGCCGCCGGTGAAACTCCCGCCATTCAGGAGGCGGCGCGCAAGGCCGAATCCGAGTACATGCAGGCGCTGGCCAGCGACCTGAACACAGCCGAGGCGCGCGCTCCCATCTTCGACCTGGTGCGGATAGCGAATACGGCCATGGACCGGGGCCAGTTCGCCGCCGCCGACCGCGATGCGATCCTGGCGGTGCTTGCCAGGTTCGATGCGGTCTTCGATGTTCTGCGCGACGACGATGAAGAGCCCACGCGGCGCGCGCTGGCCTGGGCCGAGCAGACCGGCCGCATGGACGATGTTGCGCCCGAGCTGCGTGAGCGCCTGGCGCTGAGCGACGCCCGGATCGAAGCGCTGGTTGCCGAGCGCGCCGAAGCCAAGAAGCGGCGGGATTTCGCCCGCGCCGACGCTATTCGCAGCCAGCTTGCAGCCGGCGGCGTTACCATTGAGGACTCGAAGGACGGCGTGCGCTGGAAGCGCAGGTAAGAGCCGCGCGTCGTGTCGTAAAGGTGCAAATGCGCTATGGAAACGAACGAAGTCCAGGAACTCCGGGAGCACGCCGAGCACGGATCGCATGAGCCGGCGATGCGGCCGGTTGCCTTCACCATGAGCGTGCTGGCGGTGCTGGTTGCCGTTACCACGGTTCTCGGCCATCGCACCCACACCGAGGCGGTGCTGACGCAGAACAAGGCCACCGACGAGTGGAATTTCTATCAGGCGCACAAGATACGCGCCAATGATACGGAGCTGATCTCGGACCTGCTGGGAGCGGTCGCCATCTCGGACCCCGCCGCGGCCGCCAGGATCCGTAAGTCCTACGCGGACCACCAGGCAAAGTGGGCCGGGGATCTCAAAGACGAGCAGGAAAAGGCCGAGGCGCTCGAAGCGCAGGTGGACAGCGCCGAACGCCGCGCCGGCCGCTTCGACCTGTCGGAGGCGCTGCTTGAGATCGGTCTGGTCGTCACCTCGGTTACGCTGCTTACCCGCAGCCCCGCCTACTGGTACCTCGGACTTGCGTTTGCGGCAGGCGGCCTGGGTGCGGCGCTGTGGGCGCTGCTGCTCCGCTAAGAGCATAGAGGCTCGGCAATCGGCGTGAAGCTCTACCGGCGCGCAACCCTCCCGATCCCGATCCTCGCTGCGCTTTTTGTGCTTGCGCAGACCCTCGCGCTGCGGCCGTTGACCGCGCAGGCTGCCCGGCCCTCCGCCCATGCCGCAGTGCAGGTGGCCAACAGCGGGGTCGGCTTCAGCTATTCGCTCCCGGGCGAGTGGGAAGTTCTGCCGTCGCAGCCCGCTCCGCAGCCAAAGCAGGAGCAGACGGAGCCCGTCCCCGAAGCGCGCCAGGGCATCGGCTGCATCGATGTTCCGCTGACGGCGCGGCGCGGCAACCCGGCCAGCGTCATCGTGGTCGTTGCGCTGCCTTTCGACTGCTTCGGGCAGACGATGGCGTACAGCGATCTGCCGGGCTTCGGCGATGGCGCAGCCCAGGGGTTGAAGCAGACGCTCGATATCATCGAGCCGATTGCCGCCAGCTACAAACTGGCCGGCCACGCAATCTGGATCCAGCGCGCAAAGGCGACGCCCAAGGGCAAAACCGCGCCCCAATACACCGTGGAGATAGCCTGCACGGTGCTCGAAAAGGGCGCGGTGTGCTGGCTGGCGCAGGCCGCCGACGCCGCTGCGCTCGAGGCCTTCGAACACGCTTCGGTAACGCTGGACGGCGCGCAGGCCGGCGCGCTCGTGCCGCAGGATGTCTTCGTGAAGAATCCCTGAGAGCGGGCCGCGGTACGGTCCGGCGGGCCGCCATGCTATCCTCGAAGCAGCGGAAGACCCATGCCGAGCCGCATTGCCAGAGGATTGCTGCCCGCACCGGCCGCCAGGCGCTGGTCGCCGAGCCGTGAGCGCGGCATCTGCCCGCGCCGTCATCTGCGCGTGCTGCCCATCCGCACGCGACCTAGCCTCTTCGGCGGCGATTAGCAACGGGTCCGCCGAAGGTCCTCGCCCGCATTTCCTGAACGGGACTCCGCAATCAGCTCAATCTCAGGGTCTTCGTTCCGTTCACGATCGACCAGGATCGCTACCAAGGCAGCCTCGCGTCCGCGCCCTGTCTCTGCGCGCGGCGGCGAGAAGCTTCATAACAGATTGCCCCCAATCGAGGAGGAGGCGCGCACATGGAAGATAAGCTGCAGGCGAAAAATAAGCAATTGCACGCGCAGTACGGACCACGTCTTGTTACGTCTCTCCCCGGGCCCAGGGCCAGGGCCGCCGTAGCTGCAGATGGCCGTCTCATCAGTCCCAGTTACACCCGCTCCTATCCGCTCGTGGCCAGGCGCGGCCGCGGCGTGCGCGTCGAGGATGTGGACGGCAACGAATTTCTCGATTTTGCCGCCGGCATCGCCGTGGTTTCCACCGGCCATTGCCATCCCGAGGTCGTCGCCGCCATCCAGAAGCAGGCCGCCGAGCTGATTCACATCTCCGGCACCGACTTTTATAACGAGGCGCTGACGGATCTGGCCGAGCGGCTTTCGGCCGTGGCGCCCATGCCCGGGCCCCATCGTTTCTTCTACGGCAACTCCGGCGCCGAAGCCATTGAGTGCGCCCTGAAGATCGCCCGTTACCACACCGGCCGCCAGCACATCATCAGCTTCTTCGGC
>DATGLJ010000329.1:0-4760 GCA_035294185.1 Occallatibacter sp.
AAATTCCGTCGCTGTTGCTTGTGGTCTCCTGCTTTTCGTTGGTGGCGTCGTTGGTAAGCGTAAGCTTGGCGTCGGGAATCACGGCGCCGCTCGGATCCGTCACTACACCCTGAATGCTGCCGCGGAACTGCGCATGCACGGCCGGCGTGAAGAGCAGGGCGGCAAGCGCCACAAGTGAAACGGCGATCTGCCGATGGATCGAAAGCGGACCGGAAAGATGGAGTATCCGCCTCTTCGGCAAGGACTGAACGGAAAGATGCGAATCATCGGCCCGAAGGGCCTGAGCGAGGTAGGAAGGCATCACGCAATCTCCTTGGTTCGAAGGGCCTTAATTGAAAACGACCTGTGAATTGCCGGCGATTTGCCTGTGCTTCAAAGATGGCTTGCGCGTCAAAGTGCTTCTACACGAAAGCGGACGTGTGCGGATTTGCGCGGCCGGCGTGCCGCAACGCGCCGGGACGCCCGTTCGGCATCGAAGTGCGCCGGCCTTTCCGCGCACCTGCGAAGTAATCTTCGATGCTCCGGCCTGCGCAGAGGATGGCCGCACGCAGTGCGCCGGCGCGATGCTCCGGTTCTTTTGGTGGGATGGAAATTCTTACGGCTGGATGGAATCTGCGGAACAGACCGAAGGCCGCGGGCGCTACATCAGCCGCCGGCGCACCAGATCGAGGGCCTGCTGCGAGGCCCATTCGCGGATCCGCTGCCGGTCGCCGCGGAAGGTCCGTTCCATGGTCTCGGTTTTCTGCGCATCGGAAACGGCAAAGTGCACCAGTCCTACCGGTTTCTTCTCGCTTCCGCCCGCCGGCCCGGCGATCCCGGTGATGCTCAGGCCGAGCGTGGCGCCGGTCCGCAGGCGAATCCCTTCGGCGAGCGCCTCGGCCACATCCGCCGAAACGGCTCCATGCTGGGCGATCAGCTCGGCGGGAACGCCGGCGAGCTCCGACTTCATGGCGTCGGAGTAAACAACAGCTCCTCCCAGAAACGAGCGCGAACTGCCGGGAACAGACGTGATGCGCTGCGCGACCATGCCGCCCGTACAGCTCTCCGCCACGGCCAGCGTCGCTTGCCGCAGGCCCAGGTAGTAGAGCACGATCTGTTCGAGCGAATCGCCCTGCGAAGAGTAAAGCCAGTCTTCGAGAGCCTCTTCGATTTTTCCGGCCAGTTCGTCCACGCGCTCCTGCGCTTCCTCAAGTCTGGGTCTGGCGCAGATCAGCGTTAGCTGCAGGTCGCCGGCATGCGCCAGGATGGTTGTCTCCACGTCCTGGTACGTCGTGTAGATCGGAGCCAGAATCTTATCGGCCTGCGACTCGGGAATCATCGCGGCCTTCAGCGTGCGCGTGGCGATGGCGCGCTTCGGAGCGGCCGCGCGCAGGCGCGGCAGGCACTCGGCATCGAACATCGGACGGCACTCGTGCGGCGGCCCGGGCAGCAGGATCACCAGCTTGCGGTAGCCATCGAAGCTCGTATCCAGCCACTGGCCCGGCGCGCTGCCGTTGGGGTTCGCGAGCAGCGTTGCGCCTTCGAGCACATCGGCCTGCTTCAGGTTGTTCTGCGGCATCGAAATCCGCCAGGCGGCCGCGCGCGCATGCAGCGCCGCCACCTGCGTCGCGTCGCGGCGCAGCGTAAGCCCCAGCGCCTCGGCGGCCGCTTCGCGCGTCAGGTCGTCTTCGGTAGGGCCAAGGCCGCCTGTCAGGATCACCACGTCCACGCGCCCCAGCGCGGTGCGAATCGCGTTCAAAAGATCCCCACGCCGGTCGCCCACCACCGTCTTGAACGCCACCAGTATGCCGATTCCATTCAGCTTTTCGGTCAGATAGAGCGAGTTTGAGTCCTGCCGGTACGGCGTAAGCATCTCGGAGCCGACGGCGATGATTTCCGCTTTCATAAAGGCAGTTTCCAGCTCCCGTCTTCCGGTTACGGAGACAGCCGGGAGAATTTCCCGGACCTGATTTGAGAATGCAGAAGGCGCAAAGAAACGGGCTCGGCCAGAAGCCGGCCGCTAAAACAGCTCCATCCCTTCGACGCCCAGGTCCACATCATAAACGGCGTCGTGGGTGGCAAGGATGGCCGTGCCGAGGGGCGAAAACGCCATGCCCACAAGATTGACTCCGGCCAGCACCAGCGAGGCTTCGCCCGTGCGCGTTACCCGCACCACCCCGCGTTGCCCTTTGAGACACGCCGCCAGGTACACATCGCCTTCGCGCGAGAGCGCCAGTCCCTGCGGACGGCCCAGTCCGCGGAACCACGCCCGCGTATCGCCGTTCGGCTCGATTACCCAGATGGCCTCATTCGATGAGAGCGAAGGCGCCGTCACATACAGCCTGCCTTCCGCATCTGCGGCCATGTGGTAGGCGGACACGCTCGGCTCGAGCGTAGCGTGCACAAAGATCTGCCGCTGCGAATTAATCTTGAAGATCGTCCCGCTGCGGTCGCCTACAAACAGATTGCCGTCGCGGTCGAAGACACACCCGGTGGCCACACCCATGCCTTCGGCATAAACGGTCGATTCGCCGGCCGCGTCGATGCGGTACACGTTGCCTTCGGCGCGCGAGGTTACAAACAGATCGCCGTCAGCGTTGAAGGCAAGCCCGGTGGCGTTGAGAATGCCGGTCACGAACGGCGTTCCCCGGCCGTCCGGACTGATGCGCACTACGGAAACCGGCGTTTGCTTGCCGCGCTGGCCCGAGATGGTGGCATAGATCATTCCCGAGCGGCTCACCGCCGGGCTTGTCACCGGGTGCAGCCCGTCGGTGAGCTGCCGCGCCACGCGCAGCGGCACCGTGTTGCTCACGCCGGCCGGGCTGCGCACCTCTACCAGTCCCGTTGACGCGCGTTCCGGCACGCGGAAGGCAAGCCTTGAGGGACGGCTCATCACGACCTGAGCAGCAACGCCATCGATGGCCACCGAAGGAGGCCCGAAAGCATGCGGACCAAGATTTGCTCCTGTCAGCTCCACTTCGCCGTATGGCAGCGCCGCGGCCGGGGCAACATCGGCGATGCGCGGCGTTGGCGCAGATTCCAGTGCGGGTTGAGACGAGCCACGAGCCATTGTTAGTACCAGATGCGCACAAGCGCAGCTATAACAAAAGCATACAGGCCGGCGGCCACATCGTCGAAAACAATGCCCCAGCCGCCCGGCAGCTCTTCGAGTTTACGCACCGGGTACGGCTTGGTGATATCGAAGAGGCGAAACAGCGCCAGGCACACAAGGGCGTGCGCCCAATCGGGCGGGCAGCCGAGCAGGGCGACGCACTGTCCGGCTACTTCGTCGATCACGACAAATCCGGGATCTTCGCGGCCGCTCTCCCGCGCCGCAATGCCCGCCGCCGGAATGCCCGCGATCAGGCTAATTGCAATCCCCGCTGCAAGCAGCAGCCAGGCCGTATGAGAGGAAAGATGAAGCGCCAGGACCGCCAGCCACCACAGCGTCACTGTGGCCATTGAAGCCCAGGTTCCAGGCCCGGGCTTTAGATAACCGATCCCGCAAAAGGTGGCGGCGAGAAAAGCCCATCGCGTTCTCCCTTGCCGCCGGTCCTGCGGCCGCCCGTTCTGGATTGGAACAGGGGAGGCCCGATCAATCGCAATGGAAGACGGCTCACTCGAAGCCCGGCCTGTCGAAGGCTGTTCAGTGGTCATGCGATCCTTCGTCCCGGCGCTGGCCGCTCCCGCCAAGGTCCTCCAGAACCTCGGGATCGAGAATCGGAGAGCTGATCTTGTACACGCCCATTGCCCATTTGCCCAGGTCGATCCTGCGGCACCGGTCGCTGCAGAACGGGAAGTCTTCGTCGCTCGGCCGGACCAGGGCGCCGCACGTCGGGCAGTGCGGCAGTTTCGCGGTTTTTTTACGTGGAGCCATACGAATCGGCGCGCCCCGGGCGCGCTCAGGTTCTATGGTATCGCGGACCGCCCTTTTTCATTCTCCGCGCGCCCAGTCCAGCCCGTCGGTCCCCCGGCCGGTCGAAATCCGGCGGATCACCTTCCACGAGGTCAGGTCGAACTGCGCCACGGTGTTGTTGCGCGTGCACGAGACATAGGCTGTGCGGCCATCCGGCGCAATCAGCACTTCCTGCGGATCGGCGTCCGCGCCCAGCTCCACCCGATGCGCCACCTGCATCGTTCCCAGGTCCACCACGTCCACAACATCCTTGTCCGGAACCGGCATCAGCAGCCAGCGTCCGTCCCGCGTGGGCGCGCTGCCGTAGCCATAGCCGTCGAGCGGCACCCACCGCGCAACCGTGAGCGTGCGCGTGTCGATTACCGCCATCCGCGGCTGCTTCTGGTCGGCCGTGAATACCCAGCGATCGTCGTTCGAAATCGCGATGCGCTGCGTCTCGCCCGAGACGGGAATCACCTTGATGAGCCTGCGGGCCCTGATATCGAGCACAGAGACTGTGCCCGGTCCAACGTTGGCCGTGTAGCCGCGCGAGCCGTCATGCGACAGGATCAGCATGTGGCTCTCCGGCTGGCCGGTCGGGATGCTGCCCACGATCCTGAATGTTTTCGGATCGATGATGGTGACCGAGTGATCGAGTTCGGTGGTGACGTAGAGCAGCCCGTCGGCCGGGTTAAAGCGCGGACAATGCGGGCGCACGCCGTGGTCGAATGTGACATTGCCCACGATCCTGCGCGTCGCCAGGTCGATGAAAACGATGTTGCTGCCGTCGGTGCCCGGCTTGCCCACGCCGGAGTTGCCGTAGATGGGCACCACGGCCAGGCGCCCGTCGGGCGAGGCCGCGACTTCGTGGCCGGTCACGCCATTC
>DATGLJ010000330.1:0-15550 GCA_035294185.1 Occallatibacter sp.
TCCGCCGCTGCACGAGTTCCTGCCCAAGCGCGAAGAGCTGCTGGTTCAGATCGCGCGGCTTGAGGAGACCAGGCCGAAGTCGCCGAAGCTCAAGGAGCTGCGCACGCTGCTGCACCGGGTCGAAGAGCTGCACGAGATGAACCCGATGCTTGGCCTGCGCGGCTGCCGGCTGGGCATCACGTTCCCGGAGATCACCGAGATGCAGGCGCGGGCGATTTTCGAGGCCGCCGTGCAGGTAAAGGCCAAAGGCGGCGAGCCGCATCCGGAGATCATGATCCCGCTGATCGGATCGATCGAGGAGATGCGCAACCAGGCGGCGATCGTGCGCCGCGTGGCCGGCGAGGTGTTCAAGGAAAAGGGCGCGAAGGTCGATTACATGGTGGGCACCATGATCGAGCTGCCGCGCGCTGCGCTGACGGCCGATCAGATCGCCGAGGAGGCCGAGTTCTTCTCCTTCGGCACCAATGACCTGACGCAGACCACCTTCGGCATCTCGCGCGACGACATCAATAACTTCCTGCCGGCTTACCTCAAGCAGGGAATCTTTAAATTCGACCCCTTTGCGACGCTCGACCAGACCGGCGTGGGCCAGCTTGTCGAGGGCGCGACAAAGAAGGGCCGCGCCACGCGGCCGAGCCTCAAGGTCGGCATCTGCGGCGAGCATGGCGGCGACCCGGAGAGCGTGAAGTTCTGCCATCGCATCGGGCTGAACTACGTTTCCTGCTCGCCGTTCCGGTTGCTCACGGCGCGGCTGGCAGCGGCGCAGGCGGCGCTCGAGGAGAAGCAGGGCGAGGTGCACCACGGGTCGAAGTAAGAGACAGGTAAACGCAACATCAACGGAACAATAAGGGGCGTCCGATGGACGCCCCTTATTGCATTTATGTGCGCCATTGCCATAGCAGAGGCAGGATGAAAGCCGAGCTGCTCTTCCGTCAGCGGATCGATTACGAAAACGGCGGCATCGTGGAAATGAAGCTATGGCGCGTGCCGGCGCCTGTGGCGCCATCGGCGCACAAGGTTGAAGTATTCTTTACGGCCGTCGAAAAGCTGATGGAAGATTTCCGGGCGGATGTGCGCAGATTGCGAGGCGAAGAATGAGCGATCTCAAAATCACGATTGGCGGGTCAACCGGCGGATCAGCCGGCAAATCAATCGGAAAGGGCGCATCGCGCAGGTTTAGCGGCGTCGCGCGAGCAGCTACTTCGAGTCGCCGCCGGGGGCGTAGTAGCCTTCGCGGGTGATTACCGTCAGGCCGTCCTTTTTCGCTTTGAGGGCGATCCTGTGATAGCCGCCGTCGTTGTCCACCTGGTCGGGGGTGTAGGTGAGCAGGTACTGGCCGCGCAGGTCGGTGGCGATCATGTTGTAGATATCGGCAAGATTGTCGCTGTGCTTGGCCTCGAAGAACTGGCCGCCGGTGCGGCTGGCGATATCCTGCATCACCTTCCTGCCGTCGATGGGGGCGCGCTGCTCGCGGCCGCCGCCTCCGCCGCCGGGGTAACCGCCGCCCGGATAACCTCCGCCCGGATAACCTCCGCCCGGATAACCGCCGGGATAGCCCCAGCCGCCGCGGCGGCGCATGCCGGGATTACCCTCGTTGGGCTCCTCGCCGCCGCGGAAGTAGATGGTGTAGACGGAGACGTTGGCGCGCTCGGCGGCGTCGATGGCCTCGCTCTGCGTCATTTTGCTGCTGCGGTCTACGCCGTCGGAGAAGACGATGAGCGCCTTGCGGCCCTCCCTGGGTTTCATCAGCTCGTTCGAGGCCAGATAGATGGCGTCGTAGAGCTGCGTGCCGCCGTGGGCCGGGCGCTCACCCGCCTGCCGGCCGTAGCCGCCGCTGTCGCTGGTCTCCGGGCCGGAGCTGCTGCGCTCGCTCGATGTCGGCCCCATCTCCTCCAGCTCGCGATCGAGCTTGTCGCGGGAGTTGGTAAAGTCCTCCAGCAGTTCTACCTCGCGATCGAAGTGGATGAGAAAGGCCTGATCGCCGGCTTTGGCCTGCCTGGGATCGGCGGGCAGCATCAGCTCAACGAATTTTTCGGCGGCCTTGCGCTCGCTGGCGATGGCGCCGATCACGCTGCGGCTGGTATCGACTTCGAGGCCGAGCAGGAAGGGAAGATCGCTGTGCTGCGAGAAGCTCTTGATGGTCTGCGGACGCCCGTCTTCGGTGAGGATAAAGTCGGCAGGGGTGAGGTTGGGAACCAGGTTGCCGTGCTTGTCGCGGACCGTGACCGGCAGGAGGACTTCGCGGGCCTGGACCTTGAATGTAGGCACAGATGCCGATGGGGGCGCAGCTTCGGCGGCGGCCTGCTGCTGCGCCGCAGCCGGCTGCCGGGCGGCAGCCGGGAACAGGGCAAAGAAAGATAGAAAAAACGCGGAAAGCAGGTAAGCAGTGGTGCGGATGCGCATGCTTGTGCTCCGAAACTGGCTGTCCAGAACTTTAGACGCGTTGGGCGTACAACTGTTGACTCAGGGCGATCCGGGCCGGGCGGCAAGGGCCGCCGCGCCACGGCCTTTCCGCAGGGTTTACGGCAGGGCCCTTGATCGGCTGGCTATCGGCCTGAGCGGTGCTTGTTGGCGTTGATGGCGGCGCGGGCTTCGCGGTCGGCTTCGCGGCGCCGCTCGGTTTCGCGCTTGTCCCAGTCCTGCTTGCCCCTGGCCAGAGCCAGTTCGCACTTGAGCCTCCCTTTGCGGAAATAGAGGCGCGTGGGGATGAGCGTATGGCCCTTGATCTGCGTCTTCTGGTGTAGCTTGCGCAGTTCTTCCTTGTGCAGCAGCAGCTTTCTTGTGCGGGTCTCGTCGTGGTTGGCGATATTGCCATGGGAGTAGGGGCCGATATGCATGTTCAGCAGGAAGGCCTCGCCGTCTTTGATGAGGCCGTAGGCGTCGCGGAGATTGGCCTTGCCCTCGCGAATGGACTTGACCTCTGTGCCGCGCAGCGCGATGCCCGCCTCAACTTTCTCAAGAAGGAAGTAGTTATGAGCCGCCGCTCGGTTCTGCGCGGCGTCGCGCTCGCCGCTGGCGACCGGGTCGCGCGGGCGCGAAGCCTTGCGGGCGGACGCCGGGTCGCGGGGCGCGATCACGTGGCTGTTCTGGCGCGGCAACGGCGGCTCTCCTCGATTTTTCATCGTAGCATCTGCAGAGCTGAGAAGCCCGTTGGCCGCATCGGGTCAGCGCGGCATCACATTCCCTCAGGGGCTAACGCCCCTCCTGTCTTCCGGAAACCTCTGCACAGGCGAAAGCCTGCGCCCTTCAGCTCCGGCGGGAAGTATCGTACAAACCCGGAGCCCGTGCGCTTCAGAAGCGGAGCTGCAGCGCTGAATTTGGATTCGACGACGCATCTTTCAGGGCTGAATTCCATTGTCTTTCAAGACGTTGAATGATGCCCTGAGCGCGGATTTTTCCAGACCGGAGCTTGCTAAAATGAGGCATTGTTTGCCGCCCGGCGGCATTCGAACTGCATTTCCCGGCGGCCAGGATTCCCGGATCGAGGACGCGCCGGAAAACGGGTCCGGAAACGGATCGGGAAGCAAATCCAGAACTCAAGCCAGGACTCAATCCGGGACGAAACCCAGGAGCGGAATGGATCGCCAGAATCGTGCTGCCGCGGCTGCGCGGAAATGCGCATTGAAAACTGTGGCCGGCATTGCACTGCTGGCCGTCGTGTCTTCTCCCGTCACGCGCGCCTGGGGCGAATCGGCAAACGCCGATTACAAGCGTGGCGAGCAGGCCGAGGCGCGGCAGGACTACGACACGGCGCTCGATGACTACGAAAAAGCCGCCCAGCGCAATCCGCGCGACCTGCGTTACCGCGCGGCGCTCGACCGGATCCGCACGACGGCTTCGAACTATCACCTGACCAGGGGCAGAAATCTGGTCCGCGCCGGCGATGTGCAGGGCGCGCTGGCGGAGTTCATGCACGCGGCCGATATCGACCCTGGCAACGAGGCGGCGGCGCAGGAGATTGCCAGGATACGTCAGGCTGCGGGCCAGGCGCAGCCTGCCGGCGAAGTTGCCGTGCCCGAGCCTGCAGGCGAGCAGGCCGAGCTGAGCGAGATGGGCTCGCCGGTGGAGCTGAAGCCGCTTTCGAACGAACCGCTCACCCTGCACATGAATGAAGACGCGAAGGTGATTTACCAGGCCATCGGCAAGGCGGCCGGCATCAACGTGCTCTTCGATCCGGATTTCAGCTCAGCCTCCAAGCGCATCCAGGTGGACCTGAACAACGTTTCGCTGCTGGACGCCCTGCGCATTGTGGGCGCGCTGTCCACTACATTCTGGCGGCCGATCACGTCGAACACGATTTTTGTGGCGCAGAACACGCGCATTAAGCGCACCGAACTGGACGAGCAGGCGGTCCAGACCTTTTATCTGACTAATGCCTGGCAGCAGAACGACCTGAACGACGTACAGACGGCGCTGCGCAACGTGCTGCCCAATGCCAAGGTCTATGGCGTGGCCAGCCAGAACGCCATCGTGATGCGCGGCACGCCGGACGAGCTCCTGCTGGCCGAGAAGCTGATCAACGATCTCGACAAGCCGCGGTCCGAGGTTGTGGTCGACTTTGGCGTGCTGGAAGTGAGCAAAAACTGGGAGCGGACGCTGGGCATCGCCTGGCCGAGCAGCATCGGCGTCACGCTGCAGCCGCCGACCTCGACATCCACTTCGACCTCGACATCCACGACCGGGACGACGGGCACCACAACCTCGCCGACGCTCTATAACCTGGCGCATCTGAACTCGAACGACTTTGCGGTAACGGTGGGCTCGGCGACGCTCAACCTTCTGCTGACCAATGCAAATACGCAGATCCTGCAGGACCCGCGCATCCGCGCGACGGATGGGCAGAAGGCTACGCTGACCATCGGCTCGAAGATTCCGATCGCCACCGGTTCGTACCAGACGGGCGCGGCCACGGCGCTGGTGAGTTCGCTGGTGAACACGCAGTTCCAGTACATCGACGTGGGCGTGAAGATCGAGTGCACGCCGACGGTTCACTACGACAACGACGTGACGCTGAAGGTGCATGTCGAGGTCAGCTCGGAGAGCGGCAACGTGACCATCAGCGGCGTGACCGAGCCGATTCTCAGCCAGCGCATCGTCGACCAGGTGATCCGGCTCAAGGAGGGCGAAGCGAGCATCCTGGGCGGCATTCAGGACAACCAGGATCAGCAAAGCTGGACGGGCATTCCCGGGCTGAGCTCGATTCCGATTCTGAAGTATCTGTTCGGCTCCAAAGACCACACCATTTCAAACGACGAGATCGTATTCGTGGTGGTGCCGCACGTGGTGCGCTCGCAGGATCTGAACGAAGAAAATCTGCGGGCGGTCGATACGGGCGAAGGCCAGTCGATCGAGCTGCGGCATGTTTCGACGCCTGTGGGGAATGCTCCGGGGCCGCGTCCGGCGACAATGGTCCAGCCCACCTACGGCACGGTGCCTGCGGGCAGCGCGCCGGCGGCCGCGATGGAAGCGCTGAACCAGATGCGCTCGGGTTCCGCTTCGATGGAGCAGGCGCCGCCGGTTTCGCATCCGGCATCGCCCATTCCGCCGACGGTGCCTACGCCGGGCGCGCCGCCGGCTACGGCCGAGTCCCCTGTCCCGCCTTCGCCTGCCGCGACGCCGCCGGCGGCCGCTCCGAGCCCTGCGGGCGGCAATCTCAGCTTTAACATGCAGGCGCCGGCGGGACCGGTTGCCGTCGGTTCGAGCTTCCAGATGCCGATTGTGCTGAACGGCGGCGTGGATGTTGCATCGGTTCCGCTGCAGCTCAGGTACGATCCGGCGAAGCTGACCCTGGTAAATGTGACCGGAGGCGACCTGCTGAGCAAGGACGGGCAGGCCATGGCGCTGATCCATCGCGACGATGGCCCCGGAAACGTTACGGTTGTGGCCTCGCGGCCGCCGGGTACGGCCGGCGTGAGCGGTTCTGGGGTCGTCTGCGTCTTATCTTTTCAGGCGAAGAGTCCAGGACAGACAAGTGTGACGATGACCCAGGCAGGAGCTGTGAACAGCAAGCAGCAGCAGATGCCGGCTCAGACGTCGCAGGCCGACATTGTGGTGAAATAGCAGTGGAGCAGCGGCTCGATTCGAGAACGGCGGAGGCAAACCGGCGGCAGCCGGAACAGCCGGCGGCCCGGGAGTCTGCGTCCGCGCAGCGGACCGGAAGGAAAGCTGCGGAAGGGCGCGAGCGGGGGCTGACGCTGGTCGAGCTCATCGTAACCTGTTTCATCATCTCGATACTGGCCGGCGCGGCCATTCCCATCGCGCGGTTTCAGATCAAGCGCGAGAAGGAGCGGGAGCTGCGCCGCGATCTGTGGATGATGCGCGATGCGATCGACAAGTACAAGGATGCCGCCGATCGCGGAGCATTTCAGACGAAGGTGGACAGCCAGAATTATCCGCCCGACCTGGAAACGCTGGTCAACGGCGTGGATGTGCAGGGCAAGAAGCTGAAGTTCCTGCGCAGAATTCCGGTGGACCCGATGACCGGCCAGGCCGACTGGGGACTGCGCTCGATGCAGGATGATCCCGATTCCGACTCCTTCGGCGGCCAGAGCGTCTTTGACGTGTATTCGAAATCCCAGGGAACGGCGCTGGACGGGACGAAGTACTCGACCTGGTGAAAGGGCGGGGACGGGAAACAGGGAAATCGGGACCGGAATCAGTCAGAAGGGCATTCAGAAGGTTATTTTGAAAACGCAGCGCACACAATCGGCGGCGGGCTTCACGCTCATCGAGCTGATGATCGTCATGGCAATCATCGGCATTCTTGCCACTCTGGCCATCCCCAGCTACGTGGCGGCGGTGAAGCATGCGCGCGAGGCCGTGCTGCGGGAAGACCTGCAGACCATGCGCGCCGCCATCGACTCCTACACAATGGACAAACAGAAAGCGCCGCAGTCGCTCGACGACCTGGTGCAGGCGGGCTATCTGAGGAGCATACCCGAGGACCCGATCACGCACAGCAAGGACACCTGGCAGACCGACCAGAGCCAGGCGATGTACTCTCTGGATGAAACCGACCCGGGCATCGACGACGTGCACTCGGGATCGGATGAGACAGGGTCGGACGGCCAGCCCTACTCGAGCTGGTAAAAGGCGCTGCCGGCCTGCTGCCCGATGGAACCGCAGAGCCGCCGGCGAAGGCCTTTTGCGACGAGCCCGGCGGCAGCCGGATGCTAGAATTCCCCGGGGCGCAGGCTTTCGGAGTTTCCGTATATTTTTTCGCGCCAGGGATAACTGCCTTGAAAAAGATTTTGATGCTGGCGCTGCTGGCGCTGCCGGCGCAGGCTGCAGTGACGGCGCAGTCCGCAGCGGCATCGCAGCAGCCGGAAAGCGGCCGGACCGCTTCGCTCCGGTTCTTCGGTTCGACCACAGCAGACTTGTTCACGCGCGAACTCGACGCTTCGTTTGCGGGCGTGCTCCAATACAACTTCGTCGCCGAGGCCGGAAACGGATTTCCCGCCGGCTTTGCCAACGCCTCCCTTCAAGGGCACCCCTGGGCAGGAACAATGTGGAGCCGCGACGGCGGAACGTTCATGCGCGAGCTCGTGATGCGGGGAGATTTCCGCGATGCATCGCTGCTGGCAGAGTGCCTGATCCGCCAGGTGCGAAAGACTCCGGACGGGTTCTATGGCTTTCCTCGATACTTCGACCATGCAAAGCCGGGATCGGGAACGGAACTCGACGGCACAGCGTCGATCGTGATCGCGATGACGCTGCTGTGGGAGCGGCTGCCCGAGGGCGATCCGACAAAAGACCACATCGAGCAGTTTCTCTTTCAGCCGGCCTCGCCTGTGAATGGCTTCAGGTACGCACTGCGGAAAGCGCCTTTGCTGGCCGGCAGCGGCGAGTTTGGGTGCGGAGATGCAGTGCGGCTTTGCGACAACGTGGTCCAGAATAATCTCGCCATGCTCGCTCTGCTGGCCACGGCGCGGATGGCCGGCGAATTGGGCAGGCCCGGCCTGGCGCGCGAATATACGCGGCTGGCGCATAGCCTCAAGGCGGCGATGGAGAAGTACCTGGTCGCAAGCGACGGTTCGTGGATCTGGTGCATCGACCCGCAGACGCTCAGGCCGGTTCCCGCTATCCTCGCCGAGCAGGTGAACCTCGGCAATGGCTCGCAAAACGGCGTTGCGTCCATGTTTGCCGATGTGCTGGGCTTCACTCCCGAGCGCTCGGAATGGGCCGACAACGAGCATAATGAGAAAACCTTCGAGCGGCTTTACAACACGCCTCTGCGCAGGACCGAGTTCGGCCGCTACGGAATCTGGACGCAGTTCGATCTCCTCGCCGGCGGCCTGCTGACCAGCCCGTCCTACGGCCAGGGTTATGCGCTGCAGACGATGCTGCTCTACGACAAGATGGCGATGGCGTCCAGGGCTCTGGACTGGCTGGCCAACGCCACCTACAAGCCCGTTCCCGAGTACAAGCTGCACCGCAGCTCGCCTTATTTTTTCTATGAGCGCATGTATTCGCCCGATGCGGTGGGCAAGGTTCGGCTGGACGAAGGCTGCGGAGCGCTGAATCTGGTGAATGTATCGGAGCCGCTGAAGGTTTCGCGCCTGATGCTGGGCGTGGACGACTCAACCGGCGCCTACGTTCGGCTGATTCCGAGAATCCCGGCCGGTTGGCAGGGCCTGGAGGCGCGCAACTGGCCCGTCCTTACCAGGCGCGGCGTCGTTCGCGCCGACATTCTCTTCACGCAGAAAAACGGCGGCGCGGAACTGAGCGTGAAGCTGGCGCCGGGCGAGCAGATCGGCGACCTGAAAGTGCGCCTGCCCTCGTCGCATGGATATGTCTGGCGCGAGGCCCATGATGTTCGCGAAGCGCGTTTTTTCTCGCAATAGTCGGGGGCGAGAGCGCGGCCCGGTGCGCTGCGGCAGGCTTTTCCCGGCAGGCCGGGCGATTCCGGCCTGCCGATTGCCAGCCATCCGGTCGCCCGGCCTTGCGCTCATCCCGTCTGCTGGTTGTTTGTTACCGAGAACGTGAAGTACGCCGGCCCGTTGTGGTAGCCGTTCGAGTTCTCCATGTTCGTCCATCCGCTCCACGTGCCGCCCATCGGCACATTGAATGGCGGCAGCGTGTATTGGGTCTGGAAGTTCGGCGGGTTGCTGTCGTCGTACATCGTGCCGGTAAGCGTCACTTCGATCGAATAATCGTCGAGCAGCGCGATCGAGAAGACGTAGTCGATATGGAAGTATCCGCCGCCGTTGTAGTCGTAGGTATAGGTAAGGCTGTTGGTCACGTTGCCCGGATTCACGTCCATCGATCGCGAGAACGGTCCGGCAGTCTGCACGCCATGCGTATTGAACGGATTGTCGTCTCCGTGGTCGCAACTGATGGAGTAGGTCATGTCCAGCCGCCGGTAAGGCAGCGGATTGCCCTGCAGGCTCACGTTCGCAGTAATGTTCGGGTTTCCTGAGGTCAGCGTCACCGCCTGGCCATTGTCGCCGTTGGTGTATTCCACGCTGATGCCGTTTGTGGTCACCACGGCCTGCGCCTTCAGCGCATAGGTTCCGAGAGGAACATTCGCCAGGGTAAAGCTGCCGTCCGAGGCCGTATACGCATCGCCTCCCGGCAGATATGCCCACACATGCGCATTGGCCACCGGCCTGCCGTCGAGCGTGACGCTGCCTTTCACCGAGCCTTTGGTCGGGGGCAGCTGCACCCACCGGCTCACCGTGTATTGCTCGGTATGTTTTGGCAGGTATTGCAGCGGTTCGGCGTAGCCGTAATACGGCGGATTCCAGAAGATGATGTTGTCCGGACTGACCGCGTTGCCGTCGCCGGGAGTCTGCCATGCGTTCGATCCGGCCAGGTTGGGGTTGCCGGAAGCGAACATATTCAGGAGCTGATCGGCCAGCGGACCGGCAATCGCCTGGTTGATTCCCGGGATGGTGCCAAAGCCGCCTTCCTGGCTCAAAGCCTGCTCCATGAACATCTGGTAAAGAGCGTTTGCCGCATTCAGCCGTTCCGCGGCGGGGTAGAAGATGAGCCCGTCGAGCGTCTCGGGGCCCACCTGCGCGCCGCCGGCCACTGCCGCCGGCGTAAAGTCGGCCAGCGTTTCATAGCCGCTTTTGGTCACCAGCGGCAGGCCGGCTTCCTTCAGGCTGAGCCATACGAATGAAGAGCAGACCGCCGGCGACAATCCCGCCGCCCATCCGGCGCTTGCCGGGGCAGGATCGCCGAAGCCCTGCGACTCCTGCGGATCGGTGTAGCAATAGAAGCAGTAGTAGCAGCCGCCCTTGGTTATAAGCTTGCCGTTCGAGTCGTACTGCGCTCCCTTGGAGCGCGCAATATCGGCGGCCTGGCGAAGCTGCGCCCGCGCGGCGGCTTCGTTCTCCGGAAGCGGCTTGACGACCAGCGGCGGAATCACCTCGTACCCCTGGCCTTCGGAGTCCGTATTGAAGCTCTGCAGCGGATAGGAGTTGCCATTCGGATCGACAAAGTAAAGCTGCGAGGTCGCATCGTCGATGCTCTGCGTCAGACTGCCCGGCCATGCATATTGCAGCATGTCGGCGTTGAGGCTGGTCGGGATTCCCACGGCGTCCGTGTTGAGGTTCGATGAAATGCGGTTGGCGGAAGCCGTGCAATGGGTGATCTCGTAGAAGTTCGCCGTCATGATGCCCGAGTGCCCGTGGTGCTGCGGCGGCGTGAGCGCGCTGAACATGGCGGCGATCAGATCTCCGGTGCCCACCGGCGCAGGCGAAAGGATGATGTCTCCCTGCAGCGCGTTCTGGAAGGCTCCCGGAACCGTGACGGTCTCCACCTGCGAGGTGAGCTGGCACACCAGGTTCTTGGCAGCGGCCGTAGCCGCATCGGCGTCGGAGATGTCGTCCGGATAGCATTGATTGCCCGCGGCAACAGGCGGCGGATTCAGCGGATCGAAGGTCAGGTCGCGCAGCACCGGCGCTGTTATCGGAGTTCTTATGGCAACCGGAGCCGCTACGGCAACGGGATCCTTTATTGCAGCCGGCTCCGCTATCGGAGCTGCGGCCGCTATCCGCTCCGCAGCAGTCAACGGCGTCGCCGTTGCAGCCGGAGTCGCCGCGGTCAGCTTCGGCAGCGTGGGTTTGGCGGCCGACAGCGCGCCGGACTGCACGGCAATGCTGGTCAGCCCGGCTTTCAGCGCCGCCTGCACCTGACTCTGCGTGGCAACCGCAGACGGGTCGGCAGAGAGCGCAATGGCCACCGTATGGGTTGCCGGATCGACAACCTGCCCGCCGCTCCTGCTGACCGCGGTGGCGCCCTGGGCTGTCAGGTTTCCAACCGCCTGCAGCACGCCGCTCAGGTTCCATTTCCCGACCGGAAAGATGGAGGTCCCGGGCACGTTCAGAATCCACTGATCCTGGAGCGCGATGCGGAAGATATACGAGAAGCGGACCGGCGCCGTCCTGCCGCCGGCGCTCATCGAGCCGCTGTAGTACACGGCGAAGGCGCTGATCTGCGCCCCGGCCACCTGCAGCTCGCTCACCGGAATGTAGACGCCGATCGCCGAAGCCGAATTCGCGCCGATAGTGACCGGCTGCTGCATATTGGTGAACTTCGGCGCGGCCGGGCTATAGCTGGCGCTGTCGCTCAGCGGCACGCACGCCATGCTGCTCAGCGTAATCGCCGACGGCTCCAGATTGTGCACCGTCAGAGAGCCGAAAAATGCAATCTGTTCGAAGCTCGCATAGGTGCTGCCCGTCACGCGCGGAACGATAATGCCGGTCCGCTTGCACATCCCGTAGGCCGAGTGCAGCACCAGCGTTCTTGTGACGGTGATGTTGTCCTGCACAATCCTGCAGGTCACGTTGAAGCTGCGCGTAACGTCGCCGGCCTGTATCGACGCCGAATAATCGTGCGTTGCGTTGGGGGATTGCGTGGTAAGCGTCTGGCCATCGCCAAAGGTCCACTGGTAGCTGGTCGCCTCGGGCGGCGTTTTCAATCCGCCCGCCTGCGTCAGCACGGCCGAGAGCGTCGCCGAGGTCGTGGCCCCGGTCTTCACCGTCGTCGGGGCAATCCGCAGCACCTGGCTTGCCGGCAGCGTCGACAGCGCTTTTGAAAATTCCAGCCCAAGAGCGTCGTTCGGCGCGGCGGCTGTGGCCGGCAAAGCCGCGGCGCTTGCCGGGGTCAGGCTGGCTGCGGGAACCGCAACCCTGGCCAGCGGAAGCGGCACGGCCGGCGCGGCAGGTTTTGCGGCGGCCGCCGCCGGTCTATTCGTCGCGTTCGACTGATTCACCGCCGACGCCAGTTTTTGCGCTACCGACGGCGGATTGCCCACTTTGAAGGCAACCGCGTACGGCTGCCCCGGAACCGAGGAGATCTGAATGATCGGCATCTCGGTGACCACCGGAGCCGAAAGCGACTTGCGGAATGCGATGGGCGATCCGGCGATGGTGACCGTCGCCTGAGCGGTCTCCGTCGTCTGGCCCTGGGTAGCGCTGGCCAGCAGCGTTACCGTGCCGGCAGCGGGGAACTGGAAATAGCGGGAGACGCCGGGAACGCCCTGCAGAATCACGTTCACCACCGGATCCGAAATTGGCTTGCCGGAGGGATCGCAGACCTCAACCAGAACGGGCTCTCCAGGCCGCACCGTGGCTGGCTGAACGGTTACGCTGCCGATGAGCTTTCCCGCTGCGGGCGCGGACACTGTGGGCACTGATACCGGATTGGGAGTGGGCATTTTCGACCTTTCCTTTCGTCCTGCGGACTGCTGTGAAGGAAAATGGCTATCCTCTTCCGTCTCTGCGCTCGGAAAAGCGAACGGCGGCCCGGACGTGCAGGCCCAGGACGAAGAGTGCGGATTCAGGAGCCCGGAAATCAGGCAGAATCAGGAGGAAAATCGGGAGGGCCCGGGCGCAGAGCGATGGACGTATGGACGCGCCGGCATGCTGCAGGTCGAGGAATGCCGCAACAGATGCAAGCCTCGAGGGGAATGCAGTGTAATCTACCCAACGCTGAGTGAAAAAGTCAACAAAGGATTTTCAACAGGGATTCCGGCGCTTATTTCGACGAGCGGCGAGATGCAGCTCCCGGGCGAGAGACAGGCTTTGTGCACCCGGCGATCGGATCGGCGAGCGCACGGGCGGCTGTCGAGTCCGGCGGCCAACTCCGGAGAGAGCGGCTGTGGGCGGCGCGGCTACTTGTTCTCGTTGCCGGTCAGCCGGAAGGTGATGGTGCCCCAGAAGAGCCGTGCGCGCATCTGCACGGGGATATGCCGCTCATCGTCCGTGTACCAGATCCAGATGTCGCCGCGGTTTTTCACCACGCCGGCATCGGCCGTCGGCTGCACGCGGATCGTCTTGAAAGCGCCGAGGGGAGTCCTGACTTCTTCCCGCGCCTCCACCTTCATCGTCACCGGAATGGTGTGCTCGGCGTCGAAGACCGGGATGACGAAGTTGCGCCCGATCTCCATGGGCTGCGACGAAGCATAAAAGATGCCGGTCAGCAGGTCGGTCAGGCAGCCGTGGATAGGCGACTCGACGTGCTTGGCCTGGCCTGTGACCAGGTTCTTCTGGTCGAGAACCGCCACCGATCGAGCGTAATCGAGCCGCAGCGTGGCGTCGATCTGCCGGCGGCCCTCGACGGTCTGCTTATCGAAGTCCAGCGAGCATCCCCGCTGCCGGTCGAAGGTGGACTGAAAGCGGTCGGCAACATGGAAAAGCAAGTTGATGGCGCCGGCTGTATCGGCAGAGGCGGTAATGCGCTCGTTGTTCCCCTCGGCCTCGAAGTGGATCACCGCGGTGCCCGCAGGAAAGACGCGCCAGTCCACCGAATAGGTGAAGGTCTGCCTTTGCGGAAAGCTGTAGCCGGGCCGCGGAGCGGCGAGCTGGCCGTCCGGCGCTGTCTGGACTTGCGGGGTCTGCGCCGTCAGGGCCAGAGCGGCGGCGCAAAACAAAAGGGCGGTGGAGGCGCGCGTCTTCAAACGGCAGGGGCTCCTTGGCAATGGATCGAAAATAAGCGCGCTTCGGTCCGCCATCCGAACCGGGTGCGGGGAAGCGGCAAACCGCCATGGGCGGGGACGGTAATCGATCGAGCGGGCACATCGCCCCTCAGGAAAAAAGACATCATTGCAGAGCCGAAACCGGAAGACTCACAGATTACCGGACCGCGCCACGAATTGCCATAACCGCCGGACGCAGAAAGAGGAGGCTGAGATAAAGCAGCGCCGCCCCTACCAGAGCATTGTACTCGCGGTGGCGCAAATACAGCTCCAGGGAAAACCGCCCTGAACTAGCAGGATCAACAGGGGAAGTTGTTTGCTGCGCTGCAGATACGGCTTCCGTTGCGGGCCGCGCGGACCTCAGCCGCGGGATAAGCCGCGGTACGCGGCGGCAATAGGCCTCGAACTCCGGGAATGCGGAGCGAAGGAAGGCCTCCTCGGCTGCGATGACGGGGATGTAGATCGCGGCGAAGCCCGCGGCAAGCGCCGCGGCCACCGGCCAGCTTCCCAGCGCCAGGGCAAACCCGGCGGCAATCGAAATCGAACCAAGATAGAGCGGATTGCGCGTGTAGGCGTAGGGTCCGGTCTGGGTGAGTTCGCGATTCTTCTTTACATATCCCGAGGCGTAAGCGCGCAGCGCCAGTCCGGGCGCAACCAAAATCAGGCTGGCGGCAATGGCCGCAGGCCGGGGCTCGCGGCGGCACAGCTCGAAGAGATAAAAAGCCGCAGCCGCAAATCCCAGCGGCACGCGAATCCGCCTTGCCACTCTCTGCCACGCCTGCATCGAGGGAGGCTTTGGACGAAGGTCAGGGCCTGCCGTCACAGCGCCCTCCGCGCCGGTTCGCCGGCCAGCAGGTCATCGGCGGCGCGCAGCACCTCGTCCGGCAGGATGGTGAGCAGCCCCAGCTCCGGCGTGGCGCGCCGCGTGTGGTCGCGGCGGCTGAAGGCGCTGCGCAGCACGGCAAAATGCGTGCCATAGGGGCCGTTGCGGCCGGGGTCGGTAGGCCCATAGATGCCCACCACAGGCCGGCCCAGCGCGCAGGCCAGGTGCAGCGGTCCGGTGTCGCCGGCGATGCACAGCGCAATGCGCCGCGTGAGCGCAACGAGCTGGCCGAGCGTGGCGGAGACCGGAACAGCCGCGCCGGAAGTAGCCGAATGGATTGCCGCAGCGAGCGCTTCTTCGCCGGGCCCGGAGTTGACGAGCACATGCATGCCGCGCTCGATCAGGCCGCAGGCCACGGCGGCGTAGCGGTCCACAGGCCAGCGTTTGGCCCCCCATCCGGCGCCGGGCGTAAGCAGCGCAACCGGCCGCCCTCCGGCCGGGGCGAGCAGCGCGTCGCACCAGGATTCGGCATCGGCGTCGACAGGCAGCAGCGGCTGCGCAGGCTCGAGGGTCTCTCCGCAGACGGTTGCGGCCACCTCCACATCCTGATCGATCACATGCATGCCGCGCGTTCGCACGCGCTCGGAGAAAAACCAGCGCGCTGCTTTTTCCCGCGGGATTGCTTCGCCAATCACGCGCCCCGCCCCGGCCATGCGCGCAATAGCCGCAGAGCGCACAGCGCCCTGGAAGTCGATGACCACGTCATAGGCTTCGGCGCGCAATTCGTTTCGCAGCGCCAGGAT
>DATGLJ010000331.1:0-7173 GCA_035294185.1 Occallatibacter sp.
GCGCGTTCCGTTACCGCCGCGCGCGCCTTGCCGATTGCCTCTGCAGGATCAACCATGATGCGCCGTGGACCCCGTCGCCGCAGAGGTTTCTTCAGCGGCAACATCTTTCTTCAGGGAGCCGTCGCTCGCGCCGGCCGCTTCGCCTTCGCCCGGTTCCACTGCGGTGCTCGTTTCTGCTGTCGCCCGTCCCGGCCGCGCCGCCTGCACCGGCTCGCCTGTCGACGGCGGCTGCACGCGCAGCCCGCTCTCCGCCGGCGCAGGCTCGGCGTAAGTGGCGTAAGTGTTGTCGTAAATATTCTCCGTCTCGATCGGCGCGGGTGTGGGCGCCTGAGATTCCGCTTCCTGGATCCGGGAATGCGCCGCCGCCGTCTGCGCCGCGTTCTGCGCCTGCTGCGCCGCGTTCACCGCTTCTGCGGCCGCGCTCTGCGCCTGCGCCACGGCCTGCTGCGCCTCCGCCAGCGCCCGCTGCCGCTCGGCCTCTTCGCGCCTGCGCCGGTCGGCTTCCTCGGCGTTCCGCAACTCCTCTTCCATCTGGAACTTGAAGTCGTTCGACGCCTTGCGGAACTCGTACATCAGCTTGCCGATCTGCCGGCCTACCTGCGGCAGCCGCCGCGGTCCCAGCACCACCAGCGCAAGCACCATCAGCAGCAGCGAATCGCCCATGCCTATCGTGGCGACCTGAATTGGCGGAGAAATTACCATGAAACTTTTATGATACCCGCCATCGCGCAGCCCCCGCCAGCGGCGCGAAAGCAGGCTCCAGAGAAAAGCGAAGGCGCATGCACGACGGCGTCTCCCTGAGCCGGCCCGGAATCCTGTTTCCTGCCGGAAATGCCGCGAGCGGCGAGCTGCGAACCGTGAACTATCCCCTGCATTTGACTCGCCTTCGCCCGCTCTGCGAGACTCCGCCCATATGAGGTACAACGGAAGGATTGAATACGCCCACGAGCGTAAGATTCGCGACCGCAACACCCGCCTCTATCGGTTGGCTCACTGGCCCATCTGGATCTGGGTCTTTTTCCTCGCGCCCGGCCCTCTCACCTTCAGCCTTTTTGCCCACGGCTTCGGCCGCTGGAACCTTGCCTGGCTCGCCGTTGTTCTCGCCGGCACCGGCATCGCCGGCCTCTACGCTCAGCTTCCCGGCGTCGAGCCGCGCCCTTACATCCTCCGCTTCGACGAAGACCGTCCCAACCCCATCTACCGCAAGGTCTGCTACACCTTCGCCTGGAACGCGCTGCTCAATTTTGCGCTGCTCAACCTTGCCGGCCTGGTCGGCGCCGTCGTCACCGGCCACTGGCAGCTCAGGCAGATCTACTCGTACGCCTATTCGCCGCTCTGCGCTCTCATCCTGCTGCTCGGCATCATGGGCAAACTCCCTCGCGTCGGCCCATCCACAAAGGGCGAAGGCATCGAGCGCCGCTACTTTTACGGCGCAGTCTGGTCGGTAACCGCCGCGCAGACCGTCCTGCTGATCCTCTGGAAAGCAATTCCCGAAACCCGCGCCGGCAGCCTCATTAAGCTCGCCGCATATGTCGGCGTGCTGGCCTTTATGGGCGCGCTCGCGGCCCGCGGAATCCTGCCCCGCACCCGCCCTATCCTTCCCGGCGAGCTGATGGTTTCGGACTGACCGGAGGCGTGGCAATGCGGAGAAGCCGCGCGGCTATGTTTTCGGTCTGGGTTTTTCGGCCAGTCGTTACTTCAGCTCGCGCAGTCTGAAGCCGGTGAATGTTATCTGGTAGCCCTCGGCTTCGAGGCCGACGTATCCGCGGACGATGCCGGTCTGGACGGTGTTGACCACTTCGCCGTTGACCGCGAGCGTGCAGGTGGCGCCCGCGCAGCGGATATCGTAGGCGTTCCACTGGCCTGCGGGTTTGACGCGATTTTCCTTCATGTCTTTTTGCAGACTGAAGCGCGTCAGCTTGCCGTCGATGGGCGTAAGACCGAAGATGTAGCCGCCGGCAAGCGAGGTCTGCGCCTGGTACCAGATGGAGCCGTCGGAGTTGTTGCGGAAGAAGACGCCGCTGTTATACTTTGGCGCGCCGTTGGCGTCGTTGACGGGCGTGAAGCGCCATCTGACGTGAAACTCGAAGTCGCCGAGTTCGCGGTTGAAGCGCAGCCACTCGTGGCCGCCGTTGCCGTCGCAGACAATGGTGCGTTTGGCGGCGTCGATGTGCCATTGCGGAATGTTCGAGACAGGATGCGTGGGCGGAATGGCGATGCGGGTCCACATCTGGTCAGTGTTGGATGGGAACATGTCGATCTTCTGCGCAGCGGCGGAAGAAACGGCAGAAGACATTACAAAAAAGAAGACAGCGCAGAACAGCTTTGCCTGAAAAAGATTCATCGGTTTTTCCCGTCGGTCTCCTGTTCGGGAGGATTGTAGCATCGGCGCGGCGCGCCGCCTTTGAAGGAAGGCGGCGATGGCGGCTTCGGCTGCCCGTATGGTCTCGGCGAATCCTTTCGGCGCAAAAAATCCCGCGGCTCAAGCCGGCCGCGGGAGTTTTTGTTGGTTTTGGATTGGGTTTACGCTTTGGCCGAAGTAAGCGCGCCGAGGTCGGCGGCGATTTTTTCGGTTGAGAAGGCCTCGATGAGGTCGCCTTCCTTGAGGTCGCCGAAGTTGGCGATGCCGATGCCGCACTCCATGCCGTTGGTGACTTCGCGCGCGTCGTCCTTGAAGCGCTTGAGCGAACCGATCTTGCCTTTGAAGATCTGTTCGCCGCCGCGCATCACCTTCACCTCGGCATCGCGGCGGATGACGCCGTCCTGCACGCGGCATCCGGCGATGGTGCCGACTTTGGGGATGCGGAAGAGGTTGAGGACCTCCGCGCGGCCCAGGTAGTTTTCCCTGAAGGCCGGCTCGAGCAGGCCCATCATGGCGAGGCGAATCTCGTCCTGCAGCTCGTAGATGATCGAGTGCAGGCGGATATCGACGTTCTCCTGCTGGGCAAGTTCGGCGGCCTTGCGCTCGGGGCGCACGTTGAAGCCGATGATGATGGCGTTCGAGGCCGTAGCCAGCAGCACGTCGCTCTCGGTGATCGAGCCGACGCCGGAATGGATGACCTTGATGCGCACCTTCTCAGTGGACATGCGGACGAGCGAGTCGGCGAGAACCTCGACCGAGCCGGTGACGTCGCCCTTGATGATTAAAGGCAGGTCTTTCACGCCGGCCTGGCGGATCTGCTCGGCAAGGCCCTCGAGAGAGACGCGCGAGCTCTTGGCCAGCTGCGCTTCGCGCTCCTTCATCTTGCGGTACTGCGCAATGCTCTTGGCCTTGTCGCGGTCGGCGACGACGAGGAAGGTGTCGCCGGAGTCGGGCAGGGCCTCAAGGCCGAGGACCTCGACCGGCGTCGAAGGCCCGGCTTCGGCGATGGCGCGGCCGCGATCGTCGAACATAGCGCGGACTTTGCCGAAGGTGTTGCCCACGATGTAGCTGTCGTTGATGCGCAACGTGCCGTCCTGCACAAGCACCGTGGCCACGGCGCCGCGGCCGCGATCGAGCTTGGCTTCGAGCACCGAGCCGACGGCTTTGCGGCCCGGCATGGCCTTGGGCGCCTTGATGTCCGAGACCAGGCAGATCATCTCGAGCAGCAGGTCGAGGTTCATGCGCTTCTTGGCCGAGACCTCGACGAAGACAGTGCCTTCGCCGCCGGCAGCCCATTCCTCGGGAATGAGGCCGCGATCGGCGAGCTGTTTCTTGACTCGTTCCGGATTGGCTTCGGGTTTGTCGATCTTGTTGACTGCAACGATGATGGGAACTTCGGCGGCCTTGGCGTGATCGATGGCTTCAAGGGTCTGCGGCATCACGCCGTCGTCTGCGGCAACCACGATGACGACAATGTCGGTCACCTTGGCGCCGCGGGCGCGCATGCGCGTGAAGGCCTCGTGGCCCGGAGTGTCGAGGAAGACAATCTCGCGGCCGGAGGCAGGCGAGCCTTCCTTGGCGAACTTCACCTTGTAGGCGCCGATGTGCTGCGTGATGCCGCCAGCTTCGCCTGCGGCAACGTCGGTTTCGCGGATGGCGTCGAGCAGCGAGGTCTTGCCGTGGTCGACGTGGCCCATGACGGTGACGACGGGGGCACGCGGCACCTCGAGTTCGTCGGCATTCGGCGCTTCGACGACCTCTTCGATGGCCTGGTTGGCGAGTTCCTCCTCGTAGCTGATGACGGTAGCCGCGGCGCCAAACTTGGCGGCAACGTCTTTGACCATCTCGGCGTCGAGCGACTGGTTGACCGTGACGAAGACGCCGCCCATGAGCAGCGATGCAATGAGGTCCTTGGCGCGCACTTCGAGCTTTTCGGCCAGGTCCTTTACGCTGATGCCCTCGGTGACGGTGATCTCGCGGGTGATGGGCAAAGGCTCTGTGCCATACTGCACGCCGCTGTAACGCGGCGGCGGCACGAAGCCCTTCATCGGGCCTTCCTTGGTTTTGGGGTATTGCTGCTGGCTGCGGCCGCGGCCGCGTCCGGGAGCCCGCTGCGGCCGCAGCGCCTCGGCCGGAGGTGGCGCGCCGCCGGGACCTGGGCGAGGAACACCGAAGCCGGGGCGCGGACCAAACCCCGGGCGCTGCCCGAAGCCGGGACGACTGCCAGGCGCGCCGCCGGGAGCAAAGCCGCCGGGAGCGCTGCGCGTGGGGTGCTTGGGGCGCGGACCGCCGGCGTAGGAGCCGGGACCGGCGGGGCGCTGCCCGGGAGCGCCGGCGGGCCGGCGATCGAAGATCGGTTTGCCGCGCTGCAGCCCGGAGGGCGCGGGTGGAAGAGCCGGCGCGGCCTGCGGAATGGTGGCTTTGTAGACCGGGCGCGGGCCGGTCTGCGGCATCACCATGCGGCGGGCAGGCGAAGCAGGTGCGGCCGGAGAGGGCTCTGGCTGTGCGGCCGGGGAAGCCTGCGGGGCAGGCGGTGGCGGAGCAGCCGCAGCGGGGGGTGCGGGCGTTGCCGGCGCGCCGGCTGCAGCGAGCGCGCTTGCCGGCTCGGCCGCAGATGCCGCCGGAGCTAAGCCCGGCGCGGCGGGCGGCGTTGCCGGCGCTGCTGCCGGCCTGGCGGCTGCCGGTTCGGCTGCGTGGGTTTTTTCTTCCTGCGCCGGCGCGACGGGCGGTTTTACGACAACGGTACCCGGCGGCGGAGCCACCACTACGACAGGAGGACGCGCGGGCGCAGCGGCTCCGGCGGGAGCCTTCCACCCCGCTGACGCAGACCTGTCCGCAGGGACCCCGGGGGCCCTGGCCACGACCGGACGGGCCGGAGGACGGGAGGCAATGGCCGGTTGGGCCGGCGGCGCAGCCACGATGGGCGGCGCTGAGCGGGGCTGCGGCACGATCCTGCGCGGCGCTGCAGGAGCCGGCGCTGCTGCCGGCGGCGCAGGAGGCGGCGCAGCAACTGTGCGCGCACTGCCGCCTGACGCCGGCTTTGCGGCCGGCGCTGCGGCCGGCCGTTGCGGCTGCCGCGTTTCGGCTTCTTCTTCCTTCTTCCGCGCCAGCACGGCCTTGAGCACGTCGCCGGGCTTGGAAATGTGGGAGAGATCGATCTTGGGAGCGATCGGCTGCGCTCCGCGCGCAGGCGCATTGCCTGGCCCGGCGGCCCGTGCCTCCCGCTGGAAGTGCGCGCGAATCCTGTCGGCCTCCTCCGGCTCAAGCGAGCTGGAGTGCGTTTTCCCTCCGGCCACGCCGATTTCCGGAAGAATATCGAGAATCGCGCGAGACTTGACTTCCAGCTCTTTCGCGAGATCGTTGATACGAACCTTGCTCATCCGCCTCTTTTCGAAATCTTCTGCCGCCAAAAGCCCTAGCTGCTCATCTTCGCTCCATGGCATTGGCTGCTGGTAAAACCTGCATTAACATTCTGGCCAGCCTGCGGGAAAAGCGCTCCGCGCGCCCCGTCCCTAGGCATTGTGCGGGCCGGCCGCCTCATCTTCTTCCGCGTTTTGCTTCGATTCCGTTTCGCCGTAAGGAACGTTTTCCCCGCCGGCCGTATCGTGATCTTCCGGCTGCGCTGCCTGCTCGAGAGCCCCCGAGGGGCTGACCGCTTCGTTTTGGTCGTTGACGGCGGCCGCTTCCGCCGCCTCGGTTCCCGCGGCGGCAGTTGCTTGTTCGCCCACAGTCTCGGCTCCGGCCTGCGCTTCGCCGCCCTCGAACTGGCCGAAGTAATGGCGTACGGCGACGCTGATCTTCTCGAGCGTCTTTTCGCCGATGCCGGGGATCTCCTCGAGCTGCTCGGGCGTCATGTCGGCCAGGCCCTCGACGGTGGTGACGCCGGCGGCCACCAGCTTCTGGATAATGCTCTCGCCCAGCTCGGTAACCTGCTCGATCGGCGTGGTGGGAGCGCCGGCCAGAGCCTGCATCTGCTGCTCTACCTCCTGGCGCTTCTCCTCCTCGCTCTTGATGTCGATCTTCCAGCCAAGGAGCTTGGCCGCCAGGCGCACGTTCTGCCCCTTCTTGCCGATGGCGAGCGAAAGCTGCGTGTCATCGACGATGACTTCGAGCTGCTTTTCGCCCAGATCGGTGATGGAGACGCGGCTGACCTTGGCCGGCTGCAGAGCCTTTTCGGCGAAGGTGGTGATCTCGTCCGAGTACTCGATGATGTCGATCTTTTCGCCGCGCAGCTCGCGGATGATCGACTGCACGCGCATGCCCTTCATGCCGACGCAGGCGCCGACGGGGTCCACGTCCTTGTCGCGCGACTGGACGGCGATCTTGGTGCGCTCGCCGGCCTCGCGGGCGATGGCCTTGATGACGACAGTATTGTCGTAGATTTCGGGGACCTCGGACTGAAACAGACTCTGAACCAGCTCCGGCGCGGCGCGGCTGACGATCACCTGCGGGCCCTTGGCGGCGCGATCGACCTTCAGCAGCACAACACGGACGCGTTCGCCCACGGTGAACTGTTCGAGGCGCGATTGCTCGCGCTTGGGGCAGCGGGCCTCGGCCTTGCCGAGATCGAAGATAATGTCCTGGCCCTCGATGCGCTTGACGGTTGCGTTCAGGACCTCGCGCTCGCGGTGCGCGTATTCCTGGAAGACGGTGTCGCGTTCGGCTTCGCGAACCTTCTGAAAGATGATCTGCTTGGCGAGCTGCGCGGCGATGCGGCCCAGGGGGCTGGTATCGCGATACATGCGGATCTCGCTGCCTACCTCTACACCGGGCGCCAGTTCGCTGGCTTCGGCCAGCGTGATCTGATTGAC
>DATGLJ010000332.1:0-4286 GCA_035294185.1 Occallatibacter sp.
CCACGTGGCCCAGCTTGCCGCCCTCGAAGTACTCCTGCCTGGCCTGCGCGTAGTGCGCCCCGCTGCGCTGCTGCATGCCGCACTGCAGAATGCCCTTGCTCGATTGAACCGCCCGCAGGAGCGCATGCCGCTCGCTCCAGCGGTGCAGCGTGGGCTTTTCGAGATACACGTTCTTGTTCGCGCCGAGAGCCGCCGAAGCAATCTCGACGTGCAGATGGTCGGGCGTGGCAATGTAGACCGCGTCGATGTCCTTGTTCGCGAGCAGTTCCTGGTACTCGACCGAAACCTTCGCCTGCGCAACGCGATCCTTAAAGCGATCCCGGAAGACGCCAATCTGCTTGTCATAAATGTCGCAAAGACCGCGGAACTCCACGCGCTCATCCTGCGCAAAGGCACGGCAGACGTCGGCAGCGCGACGGCCCGTCCCGATCACGCCCAGGCCCACGCGGCCGTTGGCTCCGTTAATCGCCGAGTAGGCGCGCGCATCCAGAGCCCGCGCAGCAGCAGCCGCCGCGGCTGTTCCCGTATAAATGAATTCACGACGATTCATACGCGAAAGGCCTCCTCCATGGCTTTGAATGCCGGTTGAATCACTTCAGCGCCGTTCTGCGAGTGGTCCTCGCGTTCCTCTTCGTTCTCCACCCATCCCCTCCAGCCGATCTGCTCAATCGTGCGAGCCACCTCGGCCAGCGGAAAGCTTCCCGTGCCCAGCGTGCTGAGCCGCCCATTTCTGTAATCGCGCAAATGAAAGCCAACGATGCGGCGCGCATGCGTGCGGATGAAAGCAGGAACGTCGGCGCCGCCATGGTAAGCGTGGCCGGCGTCGAGGACAAAGTGAACGAGAGATGGATCGGTTTGCGTATAGAGAGCGTCGATCTCCCCAATTTTCGACTCGAACTCCCACCAGTGGTTGTGATACGCCGCGCCGATGCCGACGCTTCGCGCGTAGCGGCCCGCGGCGTTGAGCGCTTCGATCTTGCGCCTGAGCCCGGCTTCGCTGGCGCACGGCGCTCCGCTGAGGATCAGATGCCTTGCGCCCAAAGCAGCCCCGCCGCGAGCTACAGGCTCGTAAACCGAAGGGGCGGCGATATGCGTCCCGGGATCGTAGAGTTGGTCGGGAAGGAAAACATGAATGCCGAAAAATGTCAGGCCCGTCTGCTCAATCTGCCGTCGCGCAGGCTCGGGGCGTTCGAACTGGCTGCTCACGTTGCGGAAGCTCGACTCAAACCCCTGGTAGCCGATCTGCTTCACCGTGCCCAGCGTATCGAGAAAGCTCTGGAAGTTTTTCGGATCGATGGGGAATGCGTTCAACTGTACGCCGAAGCGAACTCCCGGATATGTGTGCATGGTTTCGGCCCGTAGGCGCCGCGCGCCGGGCAGGATGGCGGCTGCCGCGGCGAAAGTCGCGATTGACTCGAGTGCCTCTCTGCGTGTTTTTTTTCTCATGCGTTGTTCCATTGCTCCCGCGCCATCCGGCAAGAACGCAGGCGCGCGCGTTTACTCCGAAGGGTTGGAGCACCGGGCGGGATTCGAACCCGCGAATACAGGTTTTGCAGACCCGCGCGTTGGCCGCTTCGCCACCGGTGCTCAGATTTGTTTGCAAAAGGAAAAACCCACCACGCCATCTGGCGGGTGGGCCGCTGGGTACAGAAATCCGGTCCGGAGATCAATCCCGTGTGCTCACCCACACTGCGCCGCAGCGACAGGTACACAGTGCGGAAGTGGCGAGCATGCTCATCGGGTAAGTCCAATCTAGGGTTGCCCCGGCCTTCTGTCAAGCGCCGCAGTTCGCGGCCTGACCCGGACGCAGGATGCCGCCGGCCGGGCGAGGAGGCGAGGAGGCGCCGGCGAGATTTTGATCGATTACAAACGATTGCAAGTGCGCTGCTGTCAATTTCTTTCATTCCGGAGCTTTTCCTTCCATCCAGAAGACCTGAAAAACAACGGATTCTGACTTGGCGCCGAAGTATAGGAAGATAAGCGAACGTCTGTCAATCGATCCCAATCGAATCTACTTAAGTTATTGACAAATCTAAATGTTAATCTAATCACCCCTGCGGCGGACGGGTTGGCGCGCCACGGACCGACGGCAACTTGGTATTATTCGTCTTTCGGTCCACGCCTACTCTATAACGCGGTCGAAAACCACCTGACGGGCCACGCCGGGCAGGGTCAGGTTGATCGGCCTTTCCATTGATTCGCCGCCTCTGCTGATGGAGGGCATTTGCAACAGAACCGCACGATCTCATCCGCCAGTCAGGCCGCGCCCCTGGCTCCGGCTTCCTCCGCCGCTACCGATAACTCCCGTCCCTGGCTCATACTCGGCCTGCTTTTTCTGCTGACGGTCATCATGTTCATTGCCCGCCAGGCGCTTTCGGTGATGGCGCCGGTGCTGCGCACTGCGCTGCACCTGTCGAACGCCGCCTATGGGCGCATCGTCTCGGCGCTGGGCTTTGGCATGATGACCGGCGAGTTCCCCATGGGCGCTCTGATGGACCGGCTGGGCTCGCGGCTGGGGCTGACGGCGGCCGTGGCATGGTGGTCGGCGGCCACAGGTTCGCTGGCGCTGGCCGGCTCCGGCCTGGGGCTGGGTATTTCGCAGTTCTGGAAGGGCACGGGCGAGTGCGGCGCGTACTCGGGCGGCATCAAGACGGTGACGCGGCTGTTCGGCAAGAAAGACCGTACGCTCGCCATCGGCATCTTCAACGGCGGCAGCGTGATCGGCGCCACGCTCGCGCCGCCCCTGATCGTCTACCTGCTGGAACATTATGGATTTCGCGCCGGTTTTCTGGTGCCGACTGTCGCCGGCGCGCTGTGGATGCCGCTCTGGTGGTTCATCTACCGGCGCGAACCGAAGGCCGGGATGGCGGCGGCAGAGCAAGCGCCGGCAATCTCCAACCGGCAGATGTTCCGCCAGTCCTCCTCCTGGGCGGTGATGCTATGCCGTTTCTTCATCGGCCCTGTAATGCAGTTTTACTGGTACTGGACGCCGAGCTATCTCTACAACGCGCGCCACCTCACCATGCTTGAGATCGGCTTTGTAGGCTGGATCCCCTTTCTCATGGGTGACCTGGGCGGCGTGCTGGGCGGATGGGCCGCAGGCGCAATGATCCGGCGCGGTTTTTCGGTGCGGGCCACGCGCCGCACTCTGATGTACGCAAGTGCGGCCGTATGCCTGCTGGCCTTCGCCGTTCCGTATATGAAGGGCATCGGCCCGGTGCTGACCATGCTGAGCATCGGCATTGCGGCGGATAATTTCCTTTCCGCGCACATGTTCGCCGCAGTCACCGATCTGTTTCCCGACGAGCAGGTAGGCCGCGCAACCGGGCTGACGGGAATTGCCGGCGGCCTGAGCGGCATGCTCTTCCCTCTTCTCACCGGCGTGCTGGTCGATCGCATCTCGTATACGCCGGTGTTTGCGCTGGTGGCGCTGATGCCCATGGCCGGCACCGTCGCTCTGTTTGCCGTGGCGCGCAAGTATCGCGAACTGGACAAGCGCTCGGAAGCGGTTGCCCTGTAAGACGGCGCGTTTATGGCGCTGCCGCAATCGCGCGGCTATCCCCCGGCCTGGCCGCCAAGCGCAAAGGCCCGCGCCGATTCGAGCAGCTTCTGCACGGCCTCCTTCGAGCACGACTCGGTGTAGATCCGCATCAGCGGCTCTGTTCCGCTGGCGCGCAACAGCAGCCATGTCTCGGCGGCGTTCGGTTTCGACTTTGCTTCCGGATTGTCGAGATGGAACTTGACGCCGTCCATCGTATTGACGCAAAGGATGGGCATACCGGCGAAGACGGCATCGCCGTGCTTCAGAGCCTTTGCCCGCGCGATGGCGGCGTTCTTCACGTCGCCGGGAATGTGCAGGTCGATGCGGCCATACTGATGCTCGCCGTACTCGGCCTGCAGATCGGCCACAAGCTGACCAAGGGTTTTGCCTTCTTCGGCCATGACGTTAGCCAGCAGCAGCGCGTTGAGCAGGCCATCGCGCTCCGGCAGATGGCGCTGGAAGCCGATGCCTCCCGACTCCTCGCCGCCCATCACGATCTCGCGCTCGAGCATATAGTCGCAGACGAACTTGAAACCGATGCCGTGCTCGATCAATTCGCGGCCGTGCTTTCTGGCGATGCGATCCAGCATCTTGGTCGTGTTGAAGGCCCGCGTGACAGCGCCCGGCCATCCCTTGCGCCTGAGCACCCAGCTCAGCAGCACCGAGTAGATCTTGTGCGGGTCGACGAAGTTGCCATGCTCGTCGGTGGCCCCGATGCGGTCGGCGTCCCCGTCCGTGCACAGCC
>DATGLJ010000333.1:0-3620 GCA_035294185.1 Occallatibacter sp.
ACAGCCCTCGCGCGCACCAGTCCTGCCCGTAGAATTTCCTGATGACGGCCGCGCGGCGCTTATCAAAAGCGGCCAGATGCGCGTCGGCGTGTTGCGCCTGCTCGGGAAAAGTGCGCATGTACCACTCGCGTTTGGCGCGCGCGGTGGCATACACAAAAATGTGAAAACATCCCGGATGCCCCATCAGCGCACAGGCCGAGCCGCGGCCCACAAGCACGCAGTTGCCCTGCCTGGCCGCCTCCATGATCTCCTGATGGATCAGCGTCAGCATCCGCTCGGAGTCGAAAGGCTGTTCCTCGCCGCTTTTCTGTGCGGGGGCGTAGATGGGGTCCTGCCAGAGAATCTTGCCGTAGCGGTAATACCAGGGATCGAGCCGCTCGTCGAATCGCTCGGCCAGCTTCGGGTCCACGCCGGCCATCCTCGCCGCTCCCGTAACCAGCTCGGAATCAAGCAGCCGCCAGCCCAGATGACGCGCCAGATCGTGCGCAAACTCGCCCCCGTGCGAGCCATATTCCCGCTCAACCGTAATCACGCGAATGGGCCGGTGCATGATGGCGAATCTCCTTTGCGGACTCGATCCTCCGGATTTCGGGAGCCCGCGTTCTGGAGCATACAACGGAAGCCGGAACCAGCGAAAGCGCAGCGTAAAGCCGCGTCAGACAGCTACGCGGCGCACGCGCTGGGCGATGCCGGTAAAGATTTCCCAGGGGATGGTGCCGGCGGCGCGCGCCTGCTCGTAAGCGGAAATCGTTTCCGTGCCCTGCGCGCCCAGAAGCACTGCTTCGTCGCCCGGTGCGACGCCGGAAATTTCGGTAACATCGATCACGGACTGGTCCATGCTGACGCGGCCGACAAGCGGAGCGCGCCGGCCGCGGACCAGCACGGCGAAGCGGTTGCCCAGCCGGCGCTGCAGCCCGTCGGCGTAGCCGGCGGCAATCAGAGCCAGGCGCATGGGCTCAGTGGCGACGAAGACGCCGTTGTAGCCTACGGCTGCTCCGGGCGAGACCGCTCGAACCCCGACAACCTGTGTTTTCCAGCTCAAAACGGGCTTAAGTCCGGCGCGGGCTGCGGCGAGCGCGGCCGGCTCCTCGGCAAATGGCGGGTCGAACTCCGGCGCCACGCCATAGAGCGCCAGGCCCGGGCGCATCAGCGCTTTCATTCCATGGCGGGCGGCGAGATCGGCAATAACGCCGGCCTGACCGGCAAGCAGCGTGGCCGAATTGCCCACGCTGAGCCACTCGGCGAAATGACCGGCGGCGGAGATGTGGCCCAGCGCGCGGTCAAGCTCGGCGAGCTGCTCGCGCGTGACGCGCTGATCGGCTTCGTCGGCTGCGAACAGATGCGTCATTACGGCCTCAAGCCTGAGCGGAGAGGCCGGCGTGAAGCGCGCAAGCAGCGGCTCCAATGCGGAGACAGCGACGCCCTGGCGGCTCATTCCCGTGTCAATTTCAAGGTGTACAGGCAGCGAACCGGGCGTCAGGCCCGCAGCCTGCGCCGCGGCTTCAAGCTCGTGCAGCTGCCAGGGCTCCCAGACGGCCGCGGTTAGATGATGTTCAACCACCGCCTCGGCCTGGCCGGGAAAGACGCCGCCCATGATCAGAATCCGCGGATGGGAGAGCAGCGCGCAGGCGGTGCGCGCGGCCACGCCCTCCTCCACGCTGGTAACGCCCAGCCAGCCGGCCCCGGCGCGAACCGCAGCCGGCGCGCAGAGCGCAAGCGAGTGCCCGTAGGCGTCGCCTTTGATGACGGCCATTAGTTCGGCGTGCGGCGCAGCCAGCCCGGCAAGAAGACGGAAATTGTCCTCAAGCCGGCCGGTGCGGATCTCCGCCCAGCAGGGGCGCGTTGGGATCATGGTCGGCAAACAACAGTGTATTGCACGCTCTGAAGCGGCTGCAGAGCGGCGGTCTCACTGGCGGCCTTGGCCATGCCTTTCTTCGCGAGCTAAGCTTCCTTTACCGCCTGCTCCATCTCCGCCAGATCCTCCGCGCTGAGCCGGAGGCTTGCAGCGCCGATGTTTTCCTCAAGGTGCGCCACGCGCGAGGTTCCGGGGATGGGTAAAAGAACCGGCGAGCGCTGCAGCAGCCACGCCAGCGCCAGTTGCGCGGGAACGGCATCGTACCGCGCCGCAATGCGCCGGAGTGTCTGCGCCGCCCGGCTTTCCGGCTTCAGCAGTTTGCCTGCGTTGATCGGATACCAGGGCAGAAAGCCGATGCCACGGCGCTCGCAATAGTTGAGCGTTTCTTCGTGCCGCCGGTCCGCCAGGCTGTAGCGGTTCTGGATCGTGACGATGGGCACGATCTTTTCCGCCTCTTCGATCTGCTCCGGCGTCACCTCGCTCAGGCCGATGTGCCGGATCTTTCCCTGGTCCTGCATGCGCTTCAATGCGCCGAGCGATTCCTCGAGCGGCGTGCGCGGGTCGATTCGATGCAGTTGATACAGCTCGATGCGTTCGAGCCTGAGCCGCCGCAGGCTCATTTCGACGCACTGGATGAGATAGCCTGCGCGGCCTACGTATTCGGTTTTCGCCGGGCCCTGGCGGGTAATGCCGCCCTTGGTGGCAATCACGAGGCCTGCCGGATAAGGCGCGAGCGCTTCAGCGATGATCCGTTCGGCGATCTCGGGTCCGTAGGCGTCAGCGGTATCGATGAGATTGACGCCCAGCTCTACGGCGCGGCGCAGCACGCGCCTGCACTCCTCGGGATCGCGCGGCTCGCCCCACGCGCCCTCGCCCACCAGCCGCATGGTGCCGTAGCCGAGGCGATGAGCCGGAAGATCGCCGCCGATTGCGAAAGCGCCGGCAGCGGCGGCGGAAACGGCGGAAGAGGAATGCGGGCTCATCACATTTTCGATGCTAGCCGGACGGCCGGCATGTGACAATGCCATCGGGCCCCATCGACCGCAGCGGGGAACCGCACCGGCGCCCTCTGCGTACTGTAAAGAGAAAGAAGGAGAAACAGACCGTGAGCACCGCTCCCATGCCCAGTCCGCAGGCCATCTTTTATCAGCAGTATGAGGCGGTGCGCCGCGACGAGATTGTCGGAATTCTGCTGGCGCTGTTTCTTGGCAGCTTCGGCATTCACCACTTCTATCTGCGCCGCACCGGTCTGGGCATTCTTTACTGCTGCTTCTTCTGGACCGGGATTCCGGCGCTTCTCGGCTTTATCGAGTGCTTCTTCATGCCGGCGCGGGTGCGTGAGTTCAACGCGATTCAGGCAGCTGCGATTGCCGCTTCTCTGGGCATTCCGGTGCCCGCGTGGGGCAGCCAGCCGCCGCCTGCCGCTGCGCCCGGCCTGCCGCCGCCGGCCGCTGCCTGCGCGCGCTGCCAGACGGTGAATCCGGCGGGATCGCGCTTCTGCTCGGCCTGCGGGAGCGGGCTGGGGTGAAGCCGGACAGAGACTGGTTCCGGTTCCTGCTCTCCGTCCTACATATTCGCGTGCCCGGCGCGCATCTCTTCGTTGAACTTCGGCTTGGTGAAGTCGAGCGCGGCATCGCGCAGCGCTTCGTACTCGGCGGCGCGGGCCATCAGCGCCGGAGTCGCAGCTGCAAACTCGCCGTCGAGCTTCATCAGCCCTTCGCCGGCTTCATGGCCGGCCATGCGCAATAGATCCGCTTCGGTCGTA
>DATGLJ010000334.1:0-5548 GCA_035294185.1 Occallatibacter sp.
CGCGCAATCTGCGGGCCCGAGGCTGTGCTGGCCGTTCCCGGCATCCGTCCGGCAGGGGCAGCCGCCGGCGACCAGAAGCGAATTGCTGCTCCCGCCGATGCGCTGCGCCGCGGGGCGAGCTATCTGGTCGTCGGCCGGCCGATTACGCAGGCTGCGGATCCGGCCGCGGCGGCTGAAGCGGTTCTGAAGGAAATGAGCGCAGTGGCGAAGCCGTAGCACAAATGCATCAGGCCTCGTCGCAGTCAAACATCGGGCGTAAAGTAAAGCCATGACCAGAAGGCTCTCCGATGGTGTGGTCCATAGCGTGCCGGCGGATCTGCGAAAAGCCCTTGTATCCGACCCGGAGGCGCGCACAAAGTGGGAGGATATTACACCGCTCGCGCGCAATGAATGGATCTGCTGGGTTATCTCGGTCAAGAAGCCGGAAACCAGAACGAAGCACATCGAGAGAGTATGCTCGGAACTCAAAGAAGGGATGCGCAGGCCCTGTTGCTGGCCGGGCTGTCCTCATCGTTAAATCGACCAGGGGCTCTGTCTCTCTGCGTGAGATACGACTGCCGAAAACTGTGCGGCGACTTCCTCCTGGCCGATAGAAGAATCGGGTTCGCATTCCTGTCGAATCGAACCACCATAGGCTACCTGGAGCAAACGAAAGAGCCCGGCGCGCAGGCCGGGCTCTTTCGTTTAAAAATCTAAACCGCCGCTTAAAGCTTCTCGAAGAAGTCGCAGGCAGAGCAGGAGATATAGATTCCGCCGGGGATGCCGCGCTCGCGGTCCTTGACGCGCTTGACGATGCGCGTCGGCTTGCTGCACCTGGGGCAGTCCGTTGACTTGGTTGTATCCATGACCTTCTTACGGTCGCCTGTTTTTGCAATCTTTGCCATTGCTCGGAGTTTCTCCTTGTGGACTGTCTCTGCACACGCAGGCCCGCAGGCCTGCGGCTTCGACGGCGCGGCTCCGGCCTGAAAAACCTTCGCGGAGCCGCTCCTTCAAGTTTACATGAGACTCGCTGCCTGGCGATTTGCGGCAATCGGGCCGGCGGCGCGGCAACAGGCCGCTTCAAACGCGGCTCCGGTTCCCTGCTCTCAATGCACCATGCTCTGGAAGAGCGGCGATTGCAGCAGGCTTGCAAACTCGGCGTCTGTGCTGGCGAAGTGAATATTGAGCTGGCCGGAGTCGGAGCCGATCGTGGTTGAGTTCAGCGCCTGCTTTTCGGCGTCGGAGCTGCTCATCTTGCGCACCATCACGGCAGCCGTCAGCAGCGAGGAGACGGTCGCCGCCGTGAACGGATCGCCTGTAGAGATGGTCAGGTCGAAGCGTACGCCGTGGGTAAAGTCCATCGAGTACCAGCTTCCCTGCAGCCGTTTCTTCACCGTGTCGAAGTCGGTCACCGAGCCGGCCTGGCCGAGCAACTGCTTCATCATGGTCTGCGTGCCCTTGTCGTCCAGGATGCTCCACAGCGCGGCTGAGTCCACGGACTGCATCGCAGACATCATCGAGCTGTTGCTCAGCAGGCTCTCGGAGACTCCATCGCGCGCATCCAGCGCCTTGGTCACCGCGGCCTTATCGCCAAACACCATCGTCGAAGGATCGACGAAGCAGAGCACCATCCCGGTGCGGGTCATCGGATAGATGGCGTTGGTGCGCACCATCACCGGCTTCAGCTTCTGCTGTTTGAAGGCCGCCACGATGTCGTCTTCCGGAAACTGGCCCTGCGCGATACCGACGGTTTCGAGACCTTCGCTCGAAGCCGAAGGCCGAAACAGCGCGAAGGCAAGCTGATCGACATACTGATCCATGCTGCCGGCGCCCTTCAGCGCCGACCTGCGCAATGCCTCGTCGAACTGCTTCAGTTCGGGCGGCATCACGCGGTCGCGCAGGTCCATGGCCGAGGTGGAATTCTGCATGGCCCGGTAATCGATAACCACAAGCTGCTGCACATCGCGCGGAATCGCGCCGCGCGCGTCCGTGTCGAGCTGCGCGGCCTCGGCCGCAGGAGCGCCTATGAGAACCGCTGTAAAAGCAACGGCAGCGATGACAGCAACTGCGCGAGCCATCGAGAAGCTTTTGAAAAACTTCAGCACTGGTCCACCCTCCACTGGTCCACTCTCCGGAACGAGCCAACTTGATTCTAAATCCAGGACAAAACCGGCCTCCTCGAGCCCGGCTGCCATCCTGCCAAACCTGACGGAATCCGCAAAGCGCATCGGCAAGGGAGCTGCGATTAACGGCTCAGCCCCTGGGCATCCGGCCAATCGAGCGGATTTTCCAGCCGGCGCTCGATCACCTTCGCCTGCGGATCGAATGCATTCAATAGACGCATCCACTCGGCATTCTGCTCACAGGCCGCTTCGGGGATCAGCCCGACCACCTCGGTTGCGGTAATCGCCGTCTTGTGCCGGGCGGCCAGGCTGGCTACCTTGCGGTAGACCTGAGAAACCGGCGTGGCCTCGAAATCGGTAATATTCATGGCGAGCTGGGCGCGGCCGTGGGCTACAATCCCCATTGCTTTGACGCCTTTGAGCCCGCTGAAGGCCGCCCGCACCTCGCGGGCCATGGCCCGCGCCACAGCCACGTCGCTCGAATCGAAGTATACGTTGCAGGAAACCAGAAACTTGCGCGCGCCGACGGCGCAAGCTCCGGCAGTGGGATGCAGGCCGGGGCCGCCCAGATCCGGCCGGCGCGAGGGGTCCTTCTCGACGGCTTCGCGCAGCCCTTCGAACTGCCCCTTGCGCACGTCGTCCAGGTTGGCGCGGTCGGGCCGCGCGGCGGCAGCCTCGTAAAAAAACACCGGCACGCCGAAGCGGCGCCAGATTTCGAGGCCCGCCTGCCTGGCCAGCAGCGCGCACTGATCCAGCTTGATTCCGGAGACCGGCACGAAGGGGATGACGTCGGCGGCGCCGATGCGCGGATGCTCGCCCTGCTGGCGGGTCAGATCGATGAGTTCCACGGCCTTGCCCACGCCGCGGACCGCGGCCTCGACTACGCCGGCCGGTTCGCCGGCCAGCGTCACCACGGAACGGTTCTGATCCGCGTCCATCGACCAGTCCAGCAGCTGCACGCCATGCACCCGCATTGCGGCGACGATGGCCTCTACCCGCCGGGCATCGATGCCTTCGGAAAAGTTCGGAACGCACTCCACCACCGGACCGCTCATACCACCATCATCCGGCTGCGCATGGCTGGCTTACCTGCTCCAAAACGTGTAACCCACCTGCACCTGAATGCTGGCATTCACGCCAGGATTGCGATCTCCGAGCGACGCCGAGGAGATGTGCACGCCGCTCACCTGCAGATCGATCGAACGCCTGGCGCCGGTGAAATAGTGAATGCCAAACCCGCCCTGCGGCGAAAAGTTCCACACGCTCGTTCCGCCATCGAGGCCCAGTTGCGGATTGCTCAGATAGTTGGGCGGAAATTTGTGCGTGGTGTAAATCAGTCCGCCCGCTCCCTGAAACCAGGGCTGAATGCGCCGCCAGTGCGTATCGAAGTTCCAGCGCAGAATCACGGGCGTAAGGCTTACGCCGCGAAACGTTCCGCCGCCCACCGGAAGACTGCACGGGACCGGCTGGCTGTTTTCCTCGCACACAAACGTTGCCTGATGCGGAGCGGGCGTGTAGGCCTGCCACAGCGGCATGATGTTGCCGGCAAATTCAAACTGGCCGCTGAGGATTCCCGCGCGCACTACGGGAGACAGCGGCTTGCCCAGTTGAAAGCCGGCCCAGAAAAACTCATAGGATGCGCGCTCGCCGACGCCTTTTCCCCAGTTCACAAACGGCCCGTACTCCCAGCTCTGGTTCTGCCGGATCCGCTCCGGAGGATTGCCGATGCCATTTGCCGCCGGCGAGACGGCATTTTGCGCCGCAACCGCTATGGCCGCCATCGTCAAAAAAAGTAAAAGAACGGAATAACCCCTGGCTCGTTTCAACATGATTCCTTTTCAATCTCTTTTGCGAAAAATCCGCAGCTGCGTTCTTTGCTAAGAATTCCGCCGTTCCAAAAAAAGACCGCCACGGAACCGGGCGGTCCTGTTATAGCGCTGTGCAGGACCGTCAGCCTGCCGCGTGCTCCATCTGCTCGGCATCCATGTCAAAGTTCGAATAGACGTTCTGCACGTCGTCAAGGTCTTCGAGCGCTTCGAGCAGCCGCATCATCTGGCCGGCCGTCGCCCCTTCCAGCCTGGTATAGGTCGAGGGCAGCATCGTCACCTCGCTCATCACCGTAGGAATGTCCGCCGCTTTCACGGCCGCGAGAACGCGTTCGTAGGCGCCGGGGTCGGTCACGATCTCCCAGTTGTCGCCCTCGTCTCGCAGGTCCTCGCCGCCGTGCTCGAGCACAATGTTCATCAATTGCTCTTCGCTGGCGGCCGACTTTTCGACCGTAATGACGCCTTTCTTCGAGAACATAAACCTGACCGAGCCGGACTCGCCCAGGTTTCCTCCGTTCTTCGAGAAGGTATGCCGCACCTCGCTCACCGCGCGGTTGCGATTGTCGGTAAGCACTTCCACGATGATGGCCACGCCGCCGGGGCCATAGCCCTCAAAGGAGATTTCCTCGTAGGTGGCGCCCTCCAGTTCGCCGGTGCCGCGCTGGATGGCCCGTTTGATGTTGTCGGCAGGCATGTTCTCGGCTTTAGCCGCCAGTATGGCCGTGCGCAGCCGGGGATTGCCGTCCGGGTCGCCGCCGGCTTTTGCCGCAATGGTGATTTCCTTGATCAGGCGGGTAAAAATCTTGCCGCGCTTGGCATCGAGCGCGCCCTTTTTGTGCTTGATGGTGGCCCATTTCGAGTGGCCGGACATATGAACCTCAACGGGAAGAAAAATAGCGCCTTAAACAACGCACCCGACATGTGAGTATATCACTCGCCGCGGGCTCGGTTTCGATGGAATACGGCTCTGTTTCAGCGCAGATTCGATGGCTGCCGGCCGCGCGCCGGTCCGGTCGCTTCGCCGGCAAATCGATCCGGGCGCAGCCGCATTTTCAGGGATAAACTTCCGCGTCCCGCAGCAATTTTCCCTGAGCGTCCTTGTCGGAGAGAATTGCATCCTCCGGCCGCACCGGCCAGGCGATCCCGATCTCCGGATCGTTCCACAGCACCGTGCGCTCGCCCGCTGCCGAGTAGTAGTCCGTCACCTTGTAGGCAAAGCCGGCAACGTCGCTGAGCGCGAGAAATGCATGGCCGAAGCCAGGGGGAATCCAGAGCATGCGCCCGTTGTCGCTGCTCAGCTCAACGGCGACGTATTTCCCGAAGTGCGGCGAGCTGCGGCGCAGGTCGACAGCCACGTCGAGCACCGCGCCATGGGTCACGCGCACCAGCTTGCCCTGCGGCTGAACAATCTGATAATGGATTCCGCGCACGACGTTCTTTTTCGAGACCGAAAAGTTGTCCTGAGCCCAGTCAGAGGGCAGGCCGTTCTCCGCCATCACGCGATGATTGAACGTTTCCTGAAAAACGCCGCGGCTGTCGGCGAAGATCCGGGGCGTAATGAGCACTACCCCAGGCAGCGATGTCTCTTCGAACTTCATCTTGCGGGTCTCACGTTGGTGC
>DATGLJ010000335.1:0-6437 GCA_035294185.1 Occallatibacter sp.
GCGAAGCCGCAATGCCTGCGCGAAGAATCGCGTCCGGCGGCGACGGCGCAGGCAGGCCTTCGTCCGCAATCTGCACGCCGCCGTCACGGGCGAGCAGCAGCCGCACCCGGCGCGGCGCAGAATCGCCGAAGGCGCCCGCGCGCTCCTCCAGTGCGGCTTTCACCTCTCCGCGGCGGCAGACGAAGTCGAAATACTCCGCCGAATCGGCAAGCCGGTCAAGATGCAGGTCGAGCAGCGGGTAACAACCGTTCCACAGCATCGTTTCAATCAGCAGGAAGTCGCCGGGTTGCGGACGCGCGGCGCGCGTCAGAAATTCGGCTTTAAGCAGGCACTCGCGATATTCGGCTGCCGGTTCGGAGTCGATAACGATGCCGCTGCCGACGCCCATAACTCCGCGCACGCCTTCGAGCGCGAGCGTGCGGATGGCGACGTTGAAAATCGCCTGGCGAGGCGAGAAGAAGCCGATGGAGCCGGTGTAGACGCCGCGCGGCGCGTCTTCGAGCCCGGCGATAAGCTGCATGGCCCTCACCTTGGGCGCGCCGGTAATCGAGCCCGAAGGAAACAGCGCGCGAAAGATGGCTTCGAGGCCGGCATCCTCGCGCAGTTCGGCAGTGACGGTCGAGGTCATCTGCCAGAGCGTAGGCAGCCGTTCGACGGCGAAGAGATTTTCCGTGCGCACCGTGCCGAAGCGGGCCACGCGGCCAAGATCGTTGCGAATCAGATCGACGATCATCAGGTTTTCGCTGCGATTCTTCTCGTCGCTGCGCAGCCATTCTGCAATTTCGCGGTCTTCCTGCGTGGTGCGGCCGCGCGGCGCGGTGCCTTTCATGGGCCGCGCGACGATGCGCCGGTATCCGCCTGCCGTCGCTGCGCCGTCGATGCGGAAGAACAGTTCCGGTGAGAAGGATAGAATGTGCCGGCCCGGCTGCCAGTGCACAAAAGCGCCGTATTGCGCAGGCTGCCGGGCGCGCAGCCGCCGGTACAGCGCGGCCGCAGCTTCCGCTGCTTTGAGCCGGAACGGCGCTGTGAAGTTGAGCTGATAAACGTCTCCGGTGCGGATCCACTCGTGAATCGCGGCGATGCGGCGCGCGTAATCGGCTTCGGTAAGTGCAAACCGGGCCGCGAGCGGATCTGCGGACGCGTTTGCTTCCGGCGCTGCTTCGGGCTGTTCGAGTGCGGCTTTCAGATTTTCGGGAAGCTCGCCCGCAAACGCGCCTGTTTCATGGTCGAAAACACAGGCGCGGTCGTAGATTCCTAGCCAGGCAAGGGGAGCGAGCGGCCGCTCGCCGGCTTCGTGCACTTTAGCCTTCGGTTCGAAGGCTACGCCGCATTCGTAGCTGAAAAAACCCGCCGCATATTGGCCCGCGGCAAGCGCGCGCTCGACTTCGGCGAAAAGCGCCGGCACTTCGTCCGGCTTCCAGGCCGCGCATACGCGCGCCGGAGAGAGGAACAGGCGGGTCCACGGTTCGCCGTTTCCGGGTTCGCCGTTCCCGGGGCCGCCTGCGTTTTCCGATTTTCGAGAGTCTGCGCCCTCGAGCAGCACCGTGCCCGGCTCGGCTTCTGCCAGAGCGTAAACGGCTGGCGGAAGCGCGTGCCGTAGGCGAGCGGCCATGGCGGCTACTGCACCGTCAGCACCATGGTGGTGGAGTTGTTAATGGCGGTGACGCCGTTGCTCGACTGCGCTGTGATGGTCACGGTGTAGGTGCCGGCCGGAGTTGCGGGCGGCAGGCCGGGGCCATGGTTGTAGTAGTAGTACTGCGGGTTGCAGCCGGTCATTCCAATAGTGGTGACCATGCCCACAAGAGCAACCAGCGCCAGCCGCTGGAGCCAGCGGCGACGCCGCGCTGCGAAACCGAGTCCGCCCAGCCCTAGTACGCCCGGCAGCAGCAGCGCCCAGGCGGCATGATCCGCGTTGCGTTGCGGTTCACCACGAGAGGCGGTCTGGGCCTGCGTCGAAATAACCATAAGGCTGGTCGGCGGGCAGGCCGAAGCCGGCGAACCAGAGGCGCAGCTCGTCGGCGTGGTCGATTGAATCTCCAGGTTCGCCGGCGCGAACGAACAGTAGGCCAGGCTCGGCAGCCCCGAACAGGAAAGCGTCACGAACATGGGCGTATCGCCGAGCGACGCGTTGTTCACCGGGGTGACCGTCACCTGCACGGTGCCGCTCTGGCCGGCCGTCAGCGTCATGGGCAATGTCGAGGGCGAAACCGCCGTCACGCCAACCTGGAAGGTGGGCGTGCCGCCGGTGACCTGGGTTTGTACGTTGCGCGCCACCGAACTGGATGCCTGGTGCGCCGCGTCTCCAAGGTAGACGGCGGTGAGCGTATGATCGCCGGCCGCGAGAGTGACCGGAACGCTCGCCTGTCCGCTGGAGTTCAACTGCGTCTGCGCGAGCAAATGCCCGCCTTCCTCAATGTCGATCACGCCGGTGGCAGGCTTCCCGTCGGCATCAGTCACGTTTACCGCAACCTGCGATGCGCCGTTTGCCAGCGGCGTTACGGCAAGATTCGTCCGGGTCGAGACGGCCTGGGCGAATACCGCGGGCGCGAGCGCCAGCACAAGCGCGGTCGTGAATGCAAACCGCAACAATTCCAGCCGCAGCGGGCGGCATACAAGACTTCTCACTTGCACCTGCTCCAACTCTCCCGAATCGCTGCATGCGTCCTGATACGTTCTGGAACACACGCCAGCGCGCTTTTTCCGGGTAAAAAGCCATTGTATCCGGCAGAGCGCACTGTGGGCCATTCCCGGCAATGGGCGAGAATACAGAGAGGATGGCGAGACGGGCAAAAGGACGCGGATTTGCGGGCTGCAATCGGTTGTCCGGCATGGTGCTGGCTGCAGCCATGCTGGCCTTGCCGGCGGCCGGGGCGCGGACCGAAGAGGGCGCTGGTTCAGGAAAAGCGGTTGCGGCTGGCGACCGGAAGCTGCAGCAGCCGGTCCATCAGCTTCCGGGCGATTTTCCTGCCCGGCCGTCGCTTCCGCCGTCGTGGAGCATTCCCTACGAGCCACTGGGGCTCGCCGCGCCCGGGCCGCTCTATCTGGGCGAGCGAAACGTGCTGGTTTCGCTCGATTTTCTGGGCGAGGACCGGCTGCTGTTCACCTTCCGGGTTCCGGGATTGCTGCACCGCGAGCCGGGCGACGGCGAGGAGCGCTATATTCGCGCCTGCGTACTGGCGCTGCCCGGCGGGACAGTGCAGGCTGAGGCCACCTGGATTGTGCACGACCGCTCGCGCTATCTGTGGGCGCTCGACGACAGCCATTTTCTGCTGCGCGACCGCAATGTCCTGCTGGAGGGCGATGCAAGCCTGAAGCTGAAGCCTTTCCTGCGGTTTCCGGGCCGGGTGCTCACGGTGAACCTCGACCCGGACCGGAAATATCTGGCGACCAACTCGCGCGAGCCTGTGCCGGCGCAGACGTTGCAGGCAGGCACCGCGCCTGCGGGCGATGACTCCGGCGATGCTCACGGGGCTGCGCAGCCGGCTGCGCCCGACCTGGTGGCGCGGGTGCTGCGCCGCGACTCGGGCGGCGTAGTGCTGGTGGACCGCGTGCGCCAGATGGTGCGGTTGCCGCTCAACGAGGAGGGCTATCTCGACATGCTGCGCGGCAACCGCGACGACGACTGGGATGTGGAGATGCACTACTTCAGCGGCGGCCACAAGACGATGGGGTCCGTGCTCTCGGCATGCGCGCCCGATCTCGATTTTCTTTCCGACACCGAGGTGCTGGCCAGCGGCTGTTCGGACCGCGGCGACCAGGCGCTGGTGGCGCTCAGCACCGATGGTGAGAAGCTGTGGACCGACCTGACCACCGATCGCCAGGTCTGGCCGCTTTTGCGCGTCGCTCCGGAGGGAGGGCGCTTTGTGCGCGAAACGCTGTATGTGACGCACGCCGTCGGCCTCTTTGCGCCGCTCGGCGACGAGGACATTCGCGGCCAGTGGGTGCAGGTATTCAACGACGCGGACGGCGAGGTGGTTTTCGAATCGCCGGCTTCGCCCATCTTCGACGGCGGAGGCAACGCAGCCATTTCGCCCTCCGGCCGCCGCGTGGCTGTGATCGATAAGGGAGCCATTGAGGTGTTCGAGCTGCCCGCCGCGCCCCGGCCTGCGGCGCGCGCTGGAGGCGGCCGTCCCTGACCCGCGCCGGGGCGCTGCCTTGACCGGCGCTCCGCCGCATGCTCTCCTGTTAACGGTTTTCTCAGACACAGGATGCTGATTCGATCAAGAGCGCCGTTGCGGCTGGGACTTGCCGGAGGCGGCACGGACGTATCGCCCTACTGCGACCAGTTCGGCGGCGCCATTCTCAACGCGACCATCGATTATTACGCCTACGTGGGGCTCGAGCCCTTCGACGCATCGTCCGGCAAGGTGGAATTCGTCTCCGCGGACCTGATGCAGTGCGCCCAATACGAAGCGGCGCCGGCGCTCGAGCCCGACGGACGGCTGGATCTGTTCAAAGCGGTCTATAACCACGTGGTCAGGAACTACAACAGCGGCAGACCGCTGTGCCTGCGCATGAGCACGCGCGTGGATGTTCCGGCCGGCTCCGGGCTGGGTTCGTCCTCCACGCTGGTCGTGGCCATGCTCAAGGCATACGTGGAGTGGCTGAACCTGCCGCTCGGCGAGTACGAGCTGGCGCACACCGCCTACGTGATCGAGCGCGAGGAGGCCGGTTTGCAGGGCGGCAAGCAGGACCAGTACGCCGCGGCCTTCGGCGGCTTCAACTTTATGGAGTTCGGGGCCGACAATCGCGTGCTGGTCAACCCGCTGCGCATCAAGGAGTGGGTGGTCTCGGAGCTTGAAGCTTCGCTGCTGCTTTACTTCACGGGCAACGCGCGGACCTCGGCGGAGATTATCGCCGAACAGGCGCGAAACGTAACCAGTCGCAACGAGACGGCGCTGGCGGCGATGCACGCCATCAGGCAGGAGGCTTTCCGCATGAAAGAGTGCCTGCTGCGCGGCGATTTCCGCAGCCTGCACGCGGTTCTGCGCAGCAGCTGGGAGTCGAAAAAGCGCATGGCCAGCAAGATCAGCAACGAGCAGATCGAGCGGCTGTATGCATGCGCGATGGATGCCGGGGCGTATTGCGCAAGAATCTCGGGCGCCGGCGGCGGCGGATTTATGATGTTCCTGGCCGACCCCATCCAGAAGGACAAGGTGGCGGCGGCGCTGCACGCCGAGCACCAGGGCGGAACGTCCTACGGCTGCCACTTCACGGCGGGCGGAGTGCAGGCCTGGAGAGTGCCGTGACAAAGCCGGGGACAAGACCGGAGCAGGAGCAGCAGCCGGATTCGGTACGCCAGGTTCTCGCCGAGGGGATCGCGGTGATGCAGGCGGTGGAGCGCGACGCCGCAATCCACGCGACGCTGATGCGGGCCGCCGAAGCCACGGCGGAGGCCATGCGCGCCGGACGCAAGCTGATGGTGGCCGGCAACGGCGGCAGCGCGGCAGACGCGCAGCACCTGGCGGCGGAGTTTGTGAGCCGCCTGGTGCAGGACCGGCCGGCCATGCGCGCCGTGGCGCTGACGACCGATACGTCGATCCTGACGGCGATCGGCAACGATTACGGCTACGAGCGCAGCTTTGCGCGGCAGATTGAGGCGCTGGGGCAAAGGGGCGATGTGTTTATGGGCATTTCGACCTCGGGCCGTTCGCCGAATATTCTGCGGGCGCTCGAACTTTGCCGCCAGATGGGCGTTGCAACCATCGGGCTGACGGGCGGCAACGGCGAAGCGATGAGGCCGCTCTGCGATTACCTCATATCGATTCCATCCGGCGTGACCATGTACATTCAGCAGGCGCACCTGGCCCTCGAACACATCTTCTGCATGCTTGCTGAGCGGGCCTATTTCGGGCGCAATACAGCAGCCGCGGCCGGGGCCTGAGCGCAATGGAAGCCATCATCCTTGCGGGAGGGCTGGGAACGCGGCTGGCCAGCCGGCTGAGCGGCGTGCCTAAGCCGATGGCGCCCATTGCGGGCCGACCCTTTCTCGAAATTCTGCTCAATCAGCTCAAGGAAGCGGGCTGCACGCGCGTACTGCTTTCCGTAGGTCATCTGCACGAGGCGATCCGCGGCCACTTTGGGCAATCCTACGGCGGCATGCGGATCGATTACGCAATCGAGGAAACGCCGCTGGGCACCGGCGGCGCCATTCGCAATGCGCTGGCGCAGGCGCGCGAGGATGCTGCGCTGGTGCTGAACGGCGACACGTTCCTTGAGGCCGATTACGCGGCCATGATGCGCTTCCATCGCGCCGAGGAAGCAGCGATGACGATGGCCGTCGCCTGGCAGGATGACATTTCCCGCTATGGCGGGGTGGTGGTGAACGATCGCCGCGTGATTGCGTTCCAGGAGAAAGGCCAGCCGCGTGCGGGCCTGATCAATGCAGGCGCCTACGTTCTCGACCGCGATTTTCCCTGGCCGGCAGAGCTTGCAGG
>DATGLJ010000336.1:0-2902 GCA_035294185.1 Occallatibacter sp.
GAGGAAATCGCGCGCCATCCGCTCAATATATTGCCGCCAGCCGTCCATCTCCTCCTCGGTCAGCTTTCTTTTTGCCAAAGCGGTGGTTGAGCCGAGATCTGCACGCAGCGTAGCTCTTGCATCGCCCATGCGCCCGGCAAAGCACATCTCGCCCGGCCGGATCTTTGCAAACGCCAGACCTCCCAGACGGCCGGCTCTTTCATCCGCGGCCTTCGATCCGGCCGGCTCGCCGGCTTCCGCCTTCAGTTCAGCCCGAAGGTCTTCATCGAGCCCAAACCCCGCGTACAGCGGCAACTGCACGTCGTCCGGCCGCGGCAGCTCCCAGGCCTTCGGCGAAACATCGCTGCTTTTGTAGTCGATCACCAGCAGCGAGCCGTCGCTCAGCCGGTCCACGCGATCAAGACGCAGCCGGAGCGTAAGCCCGGCAATGGAGCGCGTAACCTCCAGCTCGGTTCGCGCCACGTCAAACGGAACTCGCGCTCGCTCGAACTCGAGCCACTCGGTCACCAGCGCGGTCAACCGTATTTCCTCGAGCTCGAGGTACCGCTGCGGCATCTGCTCTCTCACGCCCTCCGGCAATTGCTCGCTCATCACCCGGCGAACGCGCTCTTGCACAAAGCCGCGCAGATCGCTTATCGCGGCCAGCTCGCCGTGCGTGCGAATCCCCGCCGGCGTCCCCGCCCAGATCGAGTGCAAAACGTCATGCAGCAGCTGGCCGCGAACCAGCTGCGTTAACCCGGCCTGCGCAGGTTCCCAACCCTGCGCGCCGAGCCGCGCCGTGGCGAAAGCTTTGAACGGACACTGCGACTGATATGTGAGAACAGACGAACCGCCGGACGCACTTGCACCGGCCAGGGGAATCTGGCTGAAATCTTCAAATATCGCTGTGACCTGCCCGGCAGATGCCTGCGTTGCCAGCTCCGCGGGCAAAGGCTGCGGTGCGCCTGCAAATTGCATCGCCAGCCGCGAGGGGCGCATCTCTACGTCTCCTGCCTGGCGCGCATAGCTGAAATGCACCTCGGGAGCTGAGGCGAGCAGGCGCTCGGTCGCAGCGCGCGCAACATCCCAATCGAGCTGCGCCGCACTGTGCGGCATGCCGTATCGGCGCTGCGCTTCGAAAGGAATCAGCGGATGCATGGAACCGGCAGCGGGCCATGCGTCCTCATTCGCGCCCAGGAACCACACAGCGTCGGCCGTCAGCCCCGCCGATTCTGCCGGACCGGCAATTTGAATCGGCGCATCGCGCGATTCGGGAGTAAACAGCGTCTCATCCAGCGCGCGGCCGAAGATGTTCAGGAATTCATCCCAGCTTACGCTTCGCCCGTCGAATCCGAGCGAAGCGCACTCGTCCAGCGTCTGCTGAAAGCGCTGCAGCGCCTGGAACTCCGCGCTGCCAGGCGGACCGGCGCCCGGCCATCCCGTCGTCCGAAGCAACTGCGGCGCCAGCTCCGCCCACGCCACCGGGCTTTGAGGACGCCGGCTGGCTTCTTCCAGTCGCGCCCGCGCCTGCCGCAAACGCTCTACCCACTTCGCCGGCAGCGCCACGCCCACACGCTGCGCCTGAAGAGACTCCAGCCCCCAGCGCGTGCGCTCCAGCCCGCGCCGGCGCACCGCACGCATGACGCCGGTGAGGGCAAACCTTTCCCCGTCACCCACGGTTGTCTGCCCGCTCGCGAGCAGCCAGTCGACCTCGTGCTCTTCAAGCGGCTGGGTGAGCCAGCGAAGCACCAGGCGCGCGCCGCGCGCCAGCGCGATCTGTCCAAGCGGCACGCCGAGTGAGAATTCAAAATCCGCCGCGCGGTTCGCTCGCAGAAACGCCCGCTCAATCTCACCGCGCCGCCGGGCAATCTCCTGCGAAATCACAAGCAGCCTCGCCTGCGAATTCTCATCGAGCATCTTGCCGCACCACGCAGCGCAGGATGTCAATTCCGCACGCCCATCGGCGGCCTCAAAAAAGCTCGCCTCGCGCGCCACCGGTCCGGCCGAAGCCTCGGTCCACTGTCCCCACGCATCGAATACCTGCCTTTGCACTGGCAGAAGGCGATCGAATCCGACGAGCAGCAATGGCGGCCGCTCCTGATCCTTCGTCAATGCCGCGCACAGTTCCAGCGGCAGCCGCGCCGTGCTCATCAGCCTTCTCGCGCGGCAGGCCGCATCGAACTCGCTCAGCCATCTGCTGAACGCGGCTGCGTCCGACTGCCATCCGCTGCGTGCTCTTTCCTGCAAAAGCTGCGGGGCGTAGGCGCACAGCAGCCCGTGCGCTTCCATGGCCATGGCCGCCATGCGCAGCCGCGAAGCTTCGAGCAGCGCGCCTGCAATACCGCTGGCGCCGACAATCCCGGCCCAGAGCGCCCGCTCCTGCAATGTATTGAGCACCAGCCGATCGCCGCCCGGCCAATCGTGCAGGCCGGCCTCGCGCCCCATCCCGTCCCATGCGCCGGCGATGAAGCTCTGCCAGTGCCGGATCTGCGGCGCGGGCCACGCGGCCAGGCCTTCATCCCGCCGGGCCCGGTGAAAAGCCGCTGTCAGCGCCCTTGCCGCGCGCTCGCTGGCCGTCACCACAAAGCCGCCCGCGCGCAGGCAGGCCTCCACCTGCGCCATGGTCCCGTCAGAATGCTTCATTCCTGCGTTATACGCCCTCCGGCGCGCGCGTGTCTCCGCCTGGCTTTCCACGCGCTCTCGACGGCTTGCCGGCGCCGGAAATGAGCCTCCGCGCCAGTGGTCAGTCCACTGGTTGTACACTGGATGCAGATGAAGCGGACACTCTCAACCATCGCACTTGCCGCCGCCGTCATGCTTGCCGGCTGCCATTCGGCGCCGAAGCCGGAAGCGCAGTCCGCCGCCGCTGCAAACTTCAAGGTCTATCACCTGCGCGGCAAAGTCGTCTCCGCCAATCCCGCAA
>DATGLJ010000337.1:0-7467 GCA_035294185.1 Occallatibacter sp.
ATCATCGAGGCGAAAAGCCGCGGCATCTACGAAGCCCCCGGCCTCGCCCTCCTCTTCATTGCGTATGAGCGCCTCATCACCGGCATCCACAACGAAGACACCATCGAGCAGTACCGCGACAACGGCCGCAAGCTCGGCCGCCTGCTCTACCAGGGCCGCTGGTTCGATTCGCAAGCCATCATGCTCCGCGAGTCCGCGCAGCGCTGGGTCGCGAAACCCATCACCGGCGAGGTCACGCTCGAGCTGCGCCGCGGTAATGACTACTCCATCCTGAACACGGAGTCGCCCAACCTCACCTTCCACCCCGAGCGCCTCAGCATGGAGAAGACCGAATCGGCCTTTTCCCCGCGCGACCGCATCGGACAGCTCACCATGCGCAACCTCGACATTGCCGACACCCGGGAGAAGCTGCTCACTTATGCCAAAGCCGGTCTGCTTACGCTGAGCAGAGGCGGCGAGATGCCCCAGCTGAACAACGGGAAGGAAAAACCATAACGTGAGGTGCGCTTAAGGCAATGTCCGGCGAACAACAATCCGCGAAGATGTGGTCGGGCCGCTTCCGCGCGGCCGCCGATCCGCAATTCGAAGCATGGCAGCGGTCGATTGGGTTCGACTGGCAGCTTCTCGACGAAGAGATTGCGGCCAGCAAGGCGCACGCGGCCGCGCTGGCCGCCGCCGGCGTTCTCACCGCGGCCGAGCAGGCGCAGCTTGTCGATGCGCTTGAGGCAATCGGCGCAGAACACTCCGGCGAGGCGGGCAGAGCCTCCGTACGCGGCCATCCGACGGCCGAGGACATTCATCACTTTGTGGAGCTGAAGCTGGTCGAGCGCCTCGGCGCGCTCGGCCGCAAGCTGCACACCGGCCGCAGCCGCAACGAGCAGATCGCCACCGATCTGCGCCTTTACGTACGCCGTCAAATTGCGCTGGTCATCGAGGGGATTGCCGCCTGGGCGGGAGCGCTTATCGAGCAAGCCCGCGCGGCCGACGAAGCCGTAATGCCCAGCTATACGCACCTGCAGCGCGCCGAACCCGTTCTCGTGGCGCACTGGCTGCTCGCGTATGTGGAAATGGCGCTGCGCGACGCTGCACGGCTCAACGATTGCGCAGCGCGGCTCAACTACTGCCCGCTCGGCTCGGGCGCCGTGGCCGGCGCAACGCTGGCGCTCGACCGCTCGATCGCTGCGCGCGAGCTCAGCTTCACTGCGCCGACCGCAAATTCGATCGACGCCACCAGCGACCGCGATTTCGTTCTCGATTACCTGCAGGCGCTGACCTTTGTCGGCCTGCACCTGAGCCGCTTTGCCGAAGAGATTACCCTCTTCGCCACGGCTGAATACGGCTTTGTTGCGCTGCCGGAGGAGTTTTCGACCGGATCGAGCGCCATGCCGCAGAAGAAAAACCCCGACCTGACCGAGCTGCTGCGCGCCAAAGTGGGCCGCATCCACGGAGCGGCGCAGACGGTGACGCTGCAGCTCAAGGGACTGCCCCTGGCCTACAATAAGGACATGCAGGAGACCCAGGAGCCGGTGTTTGCCGTCAATTTCGTGCCCCACACTCTGGGTCTTGTGGCACGCTTCACAGCGGCGCTGGGCTTCAATCGCGAGCGCATGCGCGAGGCAGCCCAGACCGGGTACCTGAACGCCATGGCGGCGGCCACCTATCTCGTCCACAAGGGAGTGCCCTTCCGCACGGCGCACGAAACGATCGGAAACGCGGTGCGTTTCGCGCTCGACAAGGGCGTGGAGCTGGGCGAGCTTTCGCTCGAAGAGCTGAGGCAGTTCGGCCCCGCGTTCGACACGGATTTCTACACAGCCGTGACGCTTAACGCCACGCTGGATTGCCATGACGTAATCGGCGGGACGGCGCGCAGCCGCGTGAAGCAGGCTCTGGACGAGGCTGCGGCTCGCGTTGCGGCGCTGACGGCCGCAAAGGAGGCTGCCCATGCGGGTGCGTAAAGCTCTGCTCCACGACGCCTCCAACGTCTACGACCTGGTGAACTCCCTCTCGCACGACGGGACGCTGCTCAAGCGCCCTTTTGCCGAGATCTGCGAAAACATCCGCGATTTCACGGTGGCCGAATCGGACGCAGGCGTCTTCCTGGGATGCGGCGCGCTCCACCTCTACGGGCCGCATCTCTGCGAGGTCCGGTCGATCGTCGTCAAGCCTGAGGCCAAGGGCCAGGGCGCAGGCGGACGCATCCTCAAGGCGCTGATCGAGGAGGCCGAGGAGCACGGCGTCCAGTCCGTGTGCCTGTTTACGCGAATTCCCGATTTCTTCTTTAAGTACGGCTTCCGCGCGGTCGACGACAAGGCCGAGCTGCCGGACAAGATCTTCAAGGACTGCCAGAGCTGCCCGCGGCTGCACCGCTGCGACGAAATCGCCATGGTGCGCGGGCGGATTCCGCGCATGTCGATCCTGGGTCCAAGGAGCGAGGCGCAGGAGCTGGTGCGCCTCTCGGGATAAATTTTCTCCTCTTCTGAGTCTGGCCGCGGAGATTTCCGCCGGCCTGTGGCTCGCGCCCAAGCGGTCTGCTCTCCATTCCCCGGAACCGATTATCGAACGCGGGTTCGCGGGCATGCCCGATGCCGGGGCGCAAGGCGATGTTGTCCGGCCCGGGACCGGCAAAATCGCGGATTTTGCCTTGCGAATGCGGCATGCGGCGGGCAGGGCTTGTGCAAAATGCGCCGGATGCAACCCGAAACTCTCAGCCTCGGCCAAAGATCGCTGTAACCAGATGGTTCACTGCGAACGAGGCGCCATAGGCCATTGCCAGCATGTAAAAAAACTGCACTGCCGGCCACTTCCAACTGTTGGTTTCGCGCCGCACCACGGCAATTGTCGAAGTGCACTGCAGGGCGAAGGCGAAAAAGATCATCAGGGCCAGAGCGCCTCCCAGCGTCATATCGTGATGCAGCGCCGTCTGCAGGCTCAGCGACTGCGTGCCTGGATCGGCGCCGTAGAGCGTGCCCATAGTACTCACCATCACTTCGCGCGCCAGCACGCTCGAAAGCAACCCGATGCCGATCTTCCAGTTGAAGCCGAGGGGAGCAATGGCCGGCTCGATGAAGCGCCCCAGCCGGCCGATGACGCTTTGCGCCAGTTCCGGAGCGGCCAGCGAACCGGAGGCTGTATGCGTTACCGGGATGTGCGCCAGCACCCACAGCGCCAGCGTGACCAGGAGAATGATCGTGCCGGCCGTGCGAATGAAGATCCGCGCCCGGTCAATGAGCCGCAGCGCGAGCGAGCGCAGCGTGGGCATGCGGTACTGCGGCAGCTCCAGGATGAACGGCGTATCGCTCGACTTGAGAATCGAGCTCTTGAGCAGACGCGCGGTAGCGAATGCCGCAACGAACCCTGCCACATAAAGGCCCAGCATGACCAGCGTGCGCAGGCCGATGATCCCGTGCAGGTAAAAGATGTTGGGGATGAACGCCGCAATCAGCAGCAGATACACCGGCAGCCGCGCCGAGCAGGTCATGAACGGCGTCACCAGAATCGTCGCCAGCCGGTCGCGCTTGTTCTCAATCGTACGCGTGGCCATGATGGCCGGCACCGCGCAGGCGTAGGCCGAAAGCAGCGGGATGAAGGCCTTGCCGTTTAATCCGATCGAACGCATCGCGCGGTCGGCGATCAGCGCCGCGCGCGCCAGATAGCCTGTGTCCTCCAGGATGCCGATAAAAAGAAAAAGCAGGAGGATCTGCGGCAGGAAGACCAGCACCGACGCGATGCCCTTCCACACTCCATCGATAACCAGCGATTGCAGCCAGCCGGCGGGCAGCAGCGGCTGCACAAAGTTGCCCAGCCCCATCAGCAGATCGTTAAAGCCGTCAGAGAGCGGCTGGCCGATCGAGAACACCGCCTCAAAGACGCCCACCACGACCAGCAGAAACAGGATCGGCCCCCACACCCGATGCAGCAGCACGTTGTCGAGCCTGCGCGTGCTTTCGGCCGAAAGCGGGGCGCGATAATTCGTCCGCCGGCTCACCTGCGCGGCCCAGCTATGCGTGCTGGCGGCGTTGCCCAGCACAGGCAGGGTCAGCGGCGGCTTGTCCGCCGTGCCGTTGCCGGGCTGATTCAGAAACAGCGCTACCGCGTCCAGGCCGGTGCCCTGCGTGGCGCTGATCTGCGCAACCGGCGCGTTCAGCTCGCGGGCCAGCATGAGCGGGTCGATGGAGCCGCCGCGCGCCTTCATCAGGTCGCTCATGTTCAGCAGCACCAGCGTGGGCAATCCAACCGCCAGCACCGGCGCGGCCAGCATCAGCTGCCGCGTCAGATGAAGCGAGTCCAGAACCAGAAGAACCGCGTCCGGTTTGGGAGTGCCTGGCATGCGGCCGCGCAGCACGTCCACGGCCACGCGCGCATCCTCGGAGTAGGGCGTCAGCGAGTAAATCCCAGGCAGGTCGATGAGCGTCAGATCTTCGCGGCCCAGGCCGGCCATCACGCCCATGTGCTGCTCGACCGTGACGCCGGGATAGTTCGCCACCTTCTGCCGCAGGCCGGTGAGCCGGTTGAACAAGGTGGATTTGCCCGAGTTAGGCGGCCCGATCAGCACTACGGTGCGGATCGCGCCCGCCGGCGGGGGCGGCACAGGAGGAACATATTCCTCGGTTGTGCAGCAGCTGCTCATTGCCTGACCCCGGCCAGCCATGCGAAGGACGAAGCTGCCCCGGCATCGGCCGGAGCAACCCTGGCGGCGCGGGCTTTGCTGCCCTCCCCGCCTTCCGGCTCGGCTGCGGCTCCGGACGCCGTTTGCGCCTGAGCCGCACGCACCTCGATGGCCGAAGCCGTCTCGCGGCGCAGCGCAATCTCGATGCCATCGACGGCATACACGGTGGGATCGCCGGCCGGCGCGCGGCGCAGCGCCGTCACCCGCGCCTCGGGAACAAATCCCATGTGCATCAGGTGATTCTGCACCGATTCAGGCAGATCGAGCGAAACCAGAACGCCGGTTTCGCCAACCCGTAAATCGCTTAAATTGCTCACCCGCCGGACTCCGACTGGCGCGGAAACGATCGCGCCCTGAAACTACGACCGGAATGGTCGGAATTTAGTATACGGCCATCGGCGCACGGGCTGCAAATGCCCATGCCGAAGCCTTGCGGCCGCAGAGATGGCGCGCAATTGCCGCCTGACGCTGGAATTGCGCGTAATCGTCGAAAAAGCCCCGCATCGCTTCCGCCGCGTCCCATCTTTTCCAGCCGTCCTTTTTTTGCCCCAGCCTGTTGAAAAGCGATAGTTCGATTTCATGCGCAAAAATGACTGCGCGCGGTGATTTCGGTCACTTGTCCTGCCGCCCCGGGGCTGCACCGGCTGCCGGAGCGTGGTAGAAGGTGAACATGACGGTTGAAGAATTCCGCGCAACCCTGTCGCAGGCTGCGCCGCCGCCGGAACTGCCTGCGCCTGCAGCGGCGCTCTGGTGGGACGCCAAGGGCGATTGGAGCCGCGCCCACGCCATGGTCAATGACCTGAGCACGCCGCAGGGCATGGCCGTGCACGCCTACCTGCATCGCAAGGAGGGCGCCGACTGGAACGCCGATTACTGGTACAGCCGCGCCGGACGCCGCTTCCATCGCCCTGCGCTCGAGGCTGAGTGGGAGGCTCTGATCGAAGGCCTGCTGCGATCTGAGCAGGCCCTTTAGCCTGCCCCGGTTATTCGCTCTTCAGCGAAGCCATGTCGATCGAGAAGCGGTATTTCACCTCCGACCGGACGAGCCTCTCATAAGCTTCGTTCACCTTCTGGATCGGGATCACCTCGACATCGGCCGTGATGTTGTGTTTGCCGCAGAAGTCGAGCATCTCCTGGGTTTCGGCAATGCCGCCGATGAGCGATCCGGAAAAACTGCGCCGCCGGAAAAGCAGGCCGAAGACCGAGACGGGCAGCGGCTGCTGGGGCGCGCCGACCATGGTGATGTTGCCGTCGCGGGCCAGCAGGTTGATGTAAGCGTTGATGTCGTGCGGCGCAGCTACGGCGTCGAGGATAAAGTCGAAGCTGCCGGCGTGCCTGTTCATCTCGCCGGCGTTCTTCGAGATCACTACTTCGTCGGCGCCCAGCCGGAGCGCATCGTCTTTCTTCGAGGGCGATGTGGTAAAGACAACCACGTGCGCGCCCAGCGCATGCGCAAACTTGACCGCCATATGGCCGAGGCCGCCGAGGCCGACCACGCCCACCTTCTTGCCTTTGCCCACGCCCCAGTGGCGCAGCGGCGAGTAGGTCGTGATCCCGGCGCAGAGCAGCGGCGCGGCTCCGGCCAGGTCGAGATTCGAAGGCACGCGCAGCACAAAGCGTTCCTTCACTACGATGCTGTCGGAGTAGCCGCCGTAGGTGACGCCGCCCAGATGCTTGTCGGGGAAGTTATAGGTAAGCACAAAGTTGGGACAGAACTGCTCGAGGCCAGCTTTGCACTCCGGACAAGTGCCGTCTGAGTCGACCATACAGCCGACCGCGGCGATATCGCCGGGTTTGAAGTTTTTCACGGCGGGGCCGACCTTCGTCACGCGGCCCACGATCTCGTGGCCGGGCACGCACGGATAGACGGTAGGCATCAGGCCCTCCCACTCGTTGCGCACCTGGTGCAGGTCGGAGTGGCAGATGCCGCAATAGAGAATCTCGATCTGTACGTCGTCTTCGGCTGGTTCGCGGCGCTGGATGGTGGTGGGAGCAAGCCCGGAACCGGGGCTTGCCGCAGAGTAAGCCTTGGCTTTGTACATGAAACACCTCAGCCCGACAAGATGCCGCCTGACACGGCAACGATGCAGAATTTCCGCATTCCGGCAGCGGCCTGCCGGCCGGCGAGGCTTCACTGGCTGGCTGCAATCATCTGCGCGGCGTGCTGCAGGCTGGCATCGGTCACTTTCGCGCCGCTCAGCATGCGCGCAACTTCGTGCATGCGGGCGCGCTCGTCGAGCACGCGAATCTGCGTCTGAGTGCGGCCCTGCGATTCGCTCTTCTCCACCGCCAGGTGCCGGTCGGCGAAGGCGGCGATCTGCGGCAGATGCGTGACGCAAAGCACCTGCTGCGCGCGCGCCAGGGTTTTCAGTTTTTGCCCCACCGCCTCGGCGGCGCGGCCGCCGATGCCGATGTCGATCTCGTCGAAAACCAGCGTGCGCGGCGTGACTTTTTTCCCGGCTTTCGAGGAGTTCTCCTCGACGGCAACCTTGAGCGCAAGCATCACGCGGCTCAGTTCGCCGCCGGATGCGATCTCGACCAACGGCTTCAGCGGCTCGCCGGCGTTGGTAGCGATGCGGTATTCGATCTCGTCCCAGCCCGCGCCTGTCCAGTGCGCCTCTTCCTCCCTGCTCGCCACCGCAACCTCGAAGCGGACTTTCATCGCCAGCGAGTTGATCTGCGCTTCGGCCCGTTTCGCCAGCCGCTCGGCCGCGGCCCTGCGCTCGGCGGAGAGCGCCGAAGCGGCGCTCCGGTACTGCCCGGCGGCGCGATCCACATCCGCACGCAGCGTCTTCAGAATC
>DATGLJ010000338.1:0-14421 GCA_035294185.1 Occallatibacter sp.
CGGCACCCAGACGGCCGCCTGCGGAGTGCCCCACGTGTTCCGCCATACCCGGCTGTCGTTTCCGATCACCAGCAGATCGACGTGATTCGAATCGCGCGAGACGGCAACCGGAGGGGCAGATTTCGAGAACGTGCTTACGGCGAGAATGTTGGGGTTGTCGCTGACCGGTCCCCATCCGCACCATGTGCTCGCATCCCAGGCATTTCTCCAGATTCGCCCATCGTTTCCCATTGCATACAGGTCGAATTCGCCGGAGCTTCGCGCCACGGCGGCAGGGGGTGTCGCGCTGGAAAAAGGCCCGCCGGTCACTTGCGTCCATGAGCCCCAGTTTCCGGTCCAGGGACATGTATAGATCTTGCCGTCCGTCCCGAAGACGAAGACCTGCAGTTGCGTCGCGCTTGGCGCAATCACTGCTGGTGCGGCCGCATTCGAAAACGTATTGCTGCCGATCGGGTACCACCCTGCCCAGCTTCCGGTCCAGGAGTTCCACCAGACCCGGTTGTCGTTGCCAATCACAAAGACATCAAGGTGAGATGCGTCTCGCGCAATTACGACCGGAGGCGTGAGATTGGAGAACGGACCGCCGGTGACGGTAACCCAGCCGCCCCAGCTTCCGTTCCAGGAGTTCCACCAGACCTTGCTATCGTTGCCGATCACAAACAGATCGAGATGATTGGCATCCCGGGCGACTACAGCGGGAGCAGTCTTGTTGGAGAAGGGGCCGCCGGTGACGGTAGCCCAGCCGCCCCAGCTTCCGTTCCAGGCATTCCACCATATCTTGCTGTCGTTCCCGACTACAAAGACATCCAGATGATTCGCATCGCGCGAGGCGGCGGCGGGCGGCGTGAGATTCGAAAACGGACCGCCGCTTATCTGGTTCCATCCGCCCCAGGAGCTGTTGTACTGGCCGAGCGTCCATGTGTCTGTCCAGACCTTGCTGTCGTTGCCGATCACAAACAGATCCAGGTGGTTGGCATCGCGGGCAACAACGGCCGGGGGAGTGGCTTTTGAGAATGTGCTTACGCTGAGATTGGTCGGATTATCCGTGATGACATTCCACCCGCCCCAGTAGGCCGGCAATCCATTGCCGTCCACGAATTCGCAGGGGCTGCCGGCGAAGGCCATCCTGCCATCACCGATCATTGCGGCCACAGAAGCAAGGGCAGTGCCTTTGATAAAGCCTCGCCGGGTGGGGTGGTTGAAATTGCTCCGCAAGCGCGCTTGCTTGCTCCTGAATGGAAGGTCGCTGCTCATTGGTTTCTCCTGTCGGCGGAAATGGAGCTTCTCTGCCAAGCCCAAAAACCGGCTCCGGAGAGCCGGGTCTGGCTCAGGGCATTCACGGTACATTCCGCAAACCGTCCCTGTCAATCGAAACGTTAAGATTATTAGAAATAATTTCGATAATTCGGTCTTCCTTATCAATAGAGATTATTTTATTAAATACTTTATTTATTATTAAGTTAAAGTGAATTCTCCGGTCGGATCTGGAGCGGAAAATACGCTGAATCTGACTTATAAATCGTTACATTTTCAGAGTAAATATATTTTCCGGTGAGGCGCGCTTCCGCTCCGAAGAAGACTGGAAGTCATTCTCTGGGGAAGAGGAGAGGCTTACATTCCTGGTCGGCGGCAATACGCCGCTTTACCAGAGCGGAGCGAAGAGTTAATTTAACTGTTTATTCTTCAATACTATACATATGTTCAATCTTCTCGCGGCCTTAATTTCCAAATCGTTTCGATTTTCAGCCATGGTCCGCGCTCGATATCGCATGGCTGGCGCGACAAGGATATTTGAACCGGCTGTCCGGAGGCCGCTCTCCGGGCCTGCTCTCCGGGCCTGCTTTCCGGACCTGCTTTTCGGGCCGTGGGGGCTACTCGACGGCAGGTTGCGCGTTATCCCAGCAATTCTGCGACGATGCCCGGAGCGGCCTTGAGCGCCGCATCGATCTGCGACTGGTCCTTGCCGCCTGCTTCCGCAATCTCCGCCTTGCCGCCGCCGGACCCGCCCACAAGCTTCGCTACCGCGCCGACCAGCCTGCCCGCCTGGATGCGCTTCGTCAGTCCGGGCGTAACGCCGGCGATGATGGCCACCTTGCCTTCCGGCTGTGCAGAGCCAAGCACCACCACGCCCTCGCCCACCTTGTGCTTCAGATTATCCACCAGCGTGCGCAACTGTCCGCGGTCAAGATGATCGGCACGGTGCGTCACCACCTTCACGTCTTTCACATCCGCGGCGCCGGCCAGCGCTTCATCCAGCGCGCCGGCCGCAAACTTCATCCGCATCTCTTCCAGCTCACGGCGCAGCCGCTTCAGCTCGTCTTCCTGCGCGGCGAGCTTTGCGCGCAATCCGTCGGAAAGGCTGCCGCTCGCAGATCCTGCAACCTCCGCGGCCACCTGCGCCACCTCCGCATGGCGGCGGAAAGTGTCCAGCGATCCGAATCCGCTGATCGCCTCGATGCGCCGCACGCCGGAGCTGACGGAGGTTTCGCCGGTAAGCTTCAGCAGTCCGATCTCGCCGGTGGCTTTCGTGTGCGTTCCGCCGCACAGCTCCGTGGAGAACCCATCGTCCAGCCTGACCACACGCACCTTGTCGCCATATTTCTCGCCGAACAGGGCCATCGCGTGGTACTCGTTCACCGCCACGTCGATCGGCACATCCTCGAGCGTCTCCACGCGCACATTCCTGAGCACCTCGCGGTTCACAATATCCTCGACATCCTGCAGCTCTTCGTCCGCCACCTGCGCAAAGTGAGAGAAGTCGAAGCGCAGCCGGTCGGGATGAACCGCCGAGCCGGCCTGCTTCACATGCGTGCCCAGCACCTGCCGCAGCGCCGCATGCAGCAGGTGCGTGCCCGTGTGGTTGCGGCGGATGGCATTGCGCCGCTGCTCATCGACCACGGTGTTTAGGTGGTCGCCAACCGCCAGGTCCTGCTTCAAAATCGCGCGGTGCGCGCGCACCCCCTGCACAGGCAGCACGCAGCCGACGATCTCTGCTACCGTACTGTTCCCATCCGCAGCCAGGAAAAACCCCGTATCGCCGATCTGGCCGCCCGAGTCGCCATAAAAGCTTGTATGATCCAGCACGATCTCAACCTGGTCGCCGGCCCTGGCAGCTGGCACGCCCACGCCGTCTTTCACAATCGCCAGCACTTCGCAATTCGTCGAGGTAAGCTGCCGGTAGCCTTCGAAAACTGTCTTCGGCAGGTCGCGGAACGCCGGGCTGGCGGTCTTCTGGCTTCCGCCCTTCCAGCTGGCGCGCGCCCGCGCCTGCTCTTCAGAACGCGCGCGCTCAAACCCGTCATGATCAAACTGAATCCCTGCGTCGCGCGCAGCATCGACCATGAAGTCGAGCGGCAGCCCGAAGGTTTCGTACAGGTGGAAGGCTTTGTCGCCTGTGAAGCTGCCCTTCATCTCCTCGTTCAGCCGCGTCAGGCCGATCTTCAGCACGCGGTCGAACTGCTTCTCCTCTGCCTCAACCACCTTCGCCACGCGGTCGGCCGAATCGATCAGCTCGGGATACGCGCACTGCATCAGGTCGCGCACGGCATAGACCATCTGGCAGAGGAACGGCTGCTCCTGGCCCAGCAGCCGTCCATGCCGGATCGCCCGGCGCAGAATCTTGCGCAGCACGTAGCCGCGTCCCTCGTTCGAAGGCACGACGCCATCCGCGATGAGGAACGTCGCGGCACGCGAGTGGTCGGCGATGATGCGCAGGCTCGCCGCCTCATCGTCGGCGCTGCGCGTCTGCTGCTCAAGCGCGCTCTCGCTTACGCGCTTGCCGGTCAATTCTTCCGCGCGCGCAATCAGCGGCGTAAACAGATCCGTTTCGAAGTTTGAAACTTTGCCCTGCAGAACCGCCGAGACCCGCTCCAGTCCCATGCCCGTGTCGATCGACGGCTTCGGCAGAGGGGTTAACTTATACGTTACGCCCCCCTTCGCGTCGGTAATTGCCGAGCGGTCGAACTGCATGAATACCAGGTTCCAGATCTCGACATACCGCGCATCGTCCTGCCCGAAGGGCTTATCGACGCCCGGCGTCTCGGCCGCCTCGATCCCCATGTCGTAGAAGATCTCCGAGCATGGGCCGCACGGTCCGGTCTCGCCCATCTGCCAGAAGTTGTCCTTCAGGCCATATTGATGGATGCGCTCCTTCGGCACGCCCACTTCCAGCCAGTACCGCTCGGCCTCGTCGTCGCGCGGCACATCGCCGGCGCCTTCGAAGATCGTCACATACAGCCGGTCCTTCGGAATCCCGAACCACTCCGGGCTCGTCACCAGCTCCCACGCAAACTGGATCGCCTCGCGCTTGAAGTAATCGCCGAACGAGAAATTGCCCAGCATCTCAAAGAACGTGTGGTGACGCCGCGTAAAGCCAACGTTTTCAAGATCGTTATGCTTGCCGCCGGCGCGCACGCACTTCTGCGAGGTCGTAGCCCGCGCGTATTCGCGCCTCTCCGCGCCCAGAAAAAGATCCTTGAACTGGTTCATGCCGGCGTTGGTAAACAGCAGCGTCGGATCGTTGGCGGGCACCAGCGAAGAAGAGTGCACGCGGCGGTGCCCCTTCGACTCAAAAAAGCGCAGAAAAAGCTCGCGTATCTCGTTCCCCGTGCGGTATTGCATACTCTTTCAGTGTAACGAAGGAGCGTCGCTGTCCGGCAGGAATAAGCCGTCTGGGCAGTGGTCGGTTTGAAGGGTACAGGCTTGAAGCCCGTACATCAGGCGGGCAAAATGCTTCCGGGCTTCAGCCGCGGAGGGAATGCGATTGCAAACTGACACGCTGCCGCCGTTTGCGGGCTTTAAAGCTGCGGCCGGCGCAGCAGGTTATTCTGAGAAGTCCGGCGCGGGGTTTCCTGCTCCGGCGGAAGGCTGCACGTATGGCTGAAGAGAATTCCTCCGGAGCGCCTGCAACCGAGGCCGGACGGCCGCCAGTGGCTGCTATCGCCGCCATCGGCCGCTACGAGGGCCAATCCGTTACCCTGCGCGGGTGGCTTTACAACCTTCGGGAGAGCGGCAAGCTGCTGTTCCCTATCTTTCGCGACGGCACGGGGCAGATCCAGGGCGTGGCGCACGTGAAGAGCGTTTCGCCGGAGGTATTTGAGGCGCTCAAGGGGCTTACGCAGGAGTCGAGCGTGATTGTGACCGGCAAGGTGCGGGCGGACAAGCGCGCGCCGGGCGGCTACGAGCTGGACGTGGAAGACCTGACGGTGGTGCAGCGCGTGCCGGAGAGCGATCCGTATCCGATTACGCTCAAGGAGCACGGCGTCGATTTCCTGATGGAGCGCCGGCACCTGTGGGTGCGCACGCCGCGGCAGTCGGCGATTCTGCGGATTCGCGCGGAGATTATGCGCGCGGCGGCGGAGTTCTTCGATTCGAATGGATTTGTGCGCACCGATCCGCCGATTCTCACGCCGGCGGCCTGCGAGGGCACGTCGACGCTGTTCCCGGTGGATTATTTCGGCGATCCGGCGTTTCTTACGCAATCAGGGCAGCTTTATGCGGAGGCAACGGCGCTGGCGCTGGGCAAGGTGTACAGCTTTGGGCCGACGTTCCGCGCGGAAAAATCGAAGACGCGCCGTCACCTGACCGAGTTCTGGATGCTGGAGCCGGAGGTTGCGTTTCTTGAGCTCGACGGGCTGATGGAGCTGGCGGAGAACTGCATTGCGCATATTGTGCAGAGCGTGCTGAAGAATCGCGCGGCGGAATTGCAGACGATCGGACGCGATGCGTCGAAGCTCGAGCCGGTGAAGCCGCCGTTTCCGCGGCTGCGCTATGACGAAGCGGCGAAGATGCTGAACGAAGCGCATGCCAAGGGAGAACTTGAGAATCCCTTCGAGTACGGAAACGATTTTGGCTCGCCGGACGAGACATGGCTCAGCTCGCAGTTTGACCGGCCGGTGATGGTGCACCGTTATCCGGCGCATGTGAAGGCGTTTTACATGGAGCCCGATCCGCAGGATCCGCGGTACGCGCTGTGCCTGGACGTGCTGGCGCCTGAGGGCTACGGTGAGGTGATCGGCGGGTCGCAGCGCGTGTCGAGCTACGAGCTGCTCTTGAAGCGAATCGAGGAGCATAACCTGCCGCGCGCGGCCTTCGAGTGGTATCTCGACCTGCGCCGCTACGGCAGCGTGCCCCATGCGGGCTTTGGCATGGGCATTGAGCGCGTGGTGAGCTGGATCTGCGGGCTCGATCATGTGCGCGAGACGATTCCGTTTGCGCGCACGCTGCACAGGATTTATCCATAACGGGGAGTATCGATGGCGGCATTGACGGCGGAGATATCGACAATGGCAGCCGTTGCGGGGCTGCGCGTAAAACGCCTGGACCCGGCTGCAAAGCTTCCGGTGGTCGCTCATCCGGGCGAGGATCTGGGCTACGATGTGTTCGCGCTTGAAGGCGCGCGCCTGGAGCCGCGGGCCACGGTGCGGGTGCGCACGGGGATTGCGGTGGAGGCGCGGCATCCGCAGACCGGCGCGGCGCTGGGCCTGCTGGTGTGCGACCGGTCTTCGATGGCCGCGCGGGGGCTGGCGACGACGGGCGGGGTGATCGATGCCGGATACCGGGGCGAGATTCTGATCCTGATGACCAACCTTGGCGCGGAGCCGGTGGAACTGCAGGCCGGCGAGAAGATTGCGCAGATGATTCCGGCGCCGGTGCTTACCGGGGCCGTTGAAGAGGCGGACGGGCTGGAGGCTTCGCTGCGGGAGTCCAGGGGATTCGGCAGCTCGGGGAAGTGAGCGCGGCGGACTGCGAGCCCGGAACCCGGATGCGGCCTGATGCGTATCCATTTGCGCCGGTTTACCTGTGCCGGCGTGGCGCAGCACTTCTATGCGGATGTTCTAAACTTTCCGTACACTGTTGGTACTCGTAGGTGTTCCAACGCGTTTCACAGACCTGCGGCAGCAGGGCGCGGCGCGCGACGGGGATTCGCCAATGACCTTCGCCGAAGGGTTCAAACTCGCGCTCCAGTCGCTTTGGGCGAATAAGCTGCGCACGATTCTTACGCTGCTCGGCGTCATCATCGCCGTGGGCTCGGTAATCATGGTGGTCACGCTGACCAACGGGGCCAGGGAGTTTGTCGCCACCAAGGTCAATCGCTACGGGGCAGCGGTCATCACCATCAGCAAAATGCCGCAGACCTTTATCACCATCGACGAGTACGTCGAGTACCAGAAGCGCCGGGACATTACCTACGACGATTATCGCGCCGTGCTCGACGAATGCCGGTCGTGCGTCTCTGTGGGTGCGCAGCGGGTGGTGACCACAGGCAAGGTGGTGTATGGCACGCGGAACACCACGGACACGCAGATTCGCGGCTGGACGTGGACGATGCCATCGCTCTCGAATCTCGACCTGGCGCTCGGCCGGGCATTTACCGAGGTGGAAGACACGCATTCCATGCATGTGGCCATTGTGGGCGCGGACATTGTGGACAACGTGCTGGGCGCGGGCGATCCGCTGGGCAGGGAGATCCGCGTCGACGGCATCCCTTATACGGTGATCGGCGTGGGCGAGCGGCAGGGCAAGATGCTGGGCATGAGCATGGATGACTGGGTGGCGATTCCGCTGACCACGTTCCTGGAGGCTTACGGCGCGCATCAAGACTCATTGACGATTTATGTCGATGCGGGTGGCGGAGGGCCGGTGATGGAAGCCGTGGAAGACGATCTGCGAACCATCATGCGCACGCGCCGTCACCTGAGCCCTGCGGCGCCGGATGCATTCTCAATCGATTCGAGCGCCACGTTCCAGAACCTGCTGGGCAGCGTACTCGATAACTTTGGCGCCGTAGTGGCGGCGATTGCGGCGATTTCGCTGGTGATCGGCGGCATCGTGATCATGAACATCATGCTGGTAAGCGTGACCGAACGGACGCGCGAGATCGGCGTGCGCAAGGCGCTGGGAGCCAGGCGTCGCGATATTCTCCTGCAATTTCTTGTCGAGTCTGCCCTGCTGGCGGCAATCGGCGGCGCCCTGGGCATCTTGCTCGGCGTCTTCGGAGCCAAGGGAATTACCCTGGGCATCGGGTTTCCATCCATCGTGAGCCTATGGTCGGTTCTGGCGGGATTCATCGCCGCCGCAGGCGTCGGCCTGTTCTTTGGCATCTATCCGGCGCACAGGGCTTCGGCGCTCGATCCGATTGCCGCGCTTCGCGCAGAGATGTGAGACGGAACCATGTTGACCTTCGTTCAAACCCGTGAAGCCGTCAGGCTGGCGCTCGATACCATTGCAAAGAACAAACTGCGCTCGGGGCTGACGATCCTGGGCATCCTGATTGGAATTTCGACCGTCATCCTGATCTCTTCGGCGATTAACGGGCTCGATTCCAACATTGCGCATTTTGTCAATACGCTGGGGACCAATGACCTGTGGATTTACCAGTTCGAGCCTTTCGGCCACCGGGCTACGACCGAGGAGCTGAACCGTAAGAAACTGACCTATGAAGACGGCATTGCCATGCGCAGCCTTCCGCATGTGGTTGCGGTCGATCCCGAGCTGACGTACCAGAATTTTCAGACGGGCCTTGGCAGCGTGTCGATGAAGCACGGCACGCACAAGATCGAAAACACGATTTTGAACGGGAACACGACCGAAATGGCCAGGGTGCAGGACGTGAACCTGACGGCGGGGCGCATCTGGACCGCAGACGAGGAGCAGCGCGCCGCCAATGTGACGGTCCTGGGTTCCGACGCCGCGGCTAATCTCTTTCCCAACGAATCGCCGCTGGGCAAGGACGTGGAGGCCGGCGGCGATGTGTTTACGGTTATCGGCGTACTGGCGCCGGTGCCGCAGCCGTTCGGCAGCGGCCGCAACACGCAGGACAACGCAGCTTATTTCCCGGTAGAGACCTTCCACAAGATCCACCCCGAGGTGGTCCAGAACACCGGTTACTGGATTGTGGTGAAGTACGACGATCCGAAGAACAAGGATCTGGTTACCGAGGAAGTGCGCGAGCTGCTGCGCATACGGCGCGGTCTGCGCACGAACCAGGACGATAATTTCGCCATCTTCAGTCCGGACTCGCTTACGCGTCTTTGGAATCAGCTCACCGCCGGACTGTTCCTGTTTATGGTCGCGGTGTCGTGCGTGGGGCTGATGGTAGGCGGCGTGGGCGTGATGAACATCATGCTGGTAAGCGTAACCGAGCGCACGCGCGAGATCGGCGTTCGCAAGGCGATCGGGGCCACGCGCAACAATATCCTGCTGCAGTTCACGCTGGAGGCGGTGACGCTGTGCACGGTGGGCGGCCTGCTGGGCATCCTTGCCGGTGCGCTGTTTACGGTGATCCTGCACTATGCGGTGTCGTTCCTGCATGCTGCGATTTCGCCGCTGTGGGTTTCGTTGGCCTTTGCGGTGTCGGTCGCAATCGGACTGGTGTTTGGGATCTATCCGGCGTGGAAGGCGGCGAACCTGGATCCGATTGAGGCGCTGCGCTACGAGTAGCTCGGCAGACAGCCGACAATTCACCGCGAAAAGCTCATGCCTGCTTTTTGCTGTCTGCTGTCTGCGGTCCGCTGTCAGACGCCTTGTGGAGCCGCCCCTTACGCAATACAAAACGCTCGCCGCGCCAGAGGATGGTGTTGCCGGCAAAGCCTGCGGCCCACAGGCCCATGGCTGCGAGATCGCGGAACGGAAGCAGCAACAGGTGCGGCAGAACCTGGCGGTCGCTTAAGACTTCGGCGCCCACCGTCATGGCAAGCGACAGGCGCAGAAAAAAGCTCATGGCGAAGAGCCACACGCTCACCGGGCTCAGGCCGCTGGCGATGACGTTGAGCGCGGCCCATCCGAGGCCGTGAGTAAAGACAAGGCCGGCGTAGCCTGCCGGGCGGGCGTCGCGCACAGTGCGCAGCCAGCGCAACTGGTGATCCACAAAACCGCGCCAGCTATACGCAGGGACGCTGGTTTCGACTACCTCGGCTGCGATCTCCACGCGATAGCCGGCGCGGGCGATGCGCGCGCCAAGTTCGTAATCGTCGGCGAGCTGATCGACCAGGCCGATCAGGCCGCCGGCGGCTTCGAGCGCATCGCGCCGCACGGCGAGCGTTGAGCCCAGGCCGTAGTGCAGGCCGCCCTCGATCATGCGCGAGAGCAGCACGCCGGGCATGAAATCGGCGGCGATGCCGAGCGATTCAAGATGTGCGGCCAGGCCGCCCTGAAAAATAGACTGCTCGGCGCGGCCGCGGTAGAGCGCCGTGACCAGACCGGCGGGCTTCGCAGCGTTGTTGCCGATTGCCGGATCGAAGCAGGCCATTACGCGCTCGAGATAGCGCGGGCTTACCGTGATGTCGCTGTCGTTGATCAGCAGAAAATCGTACCGTGCGTGCTCGGCCAGTTGCACCAGGGTGCTCACCTTGCCGTTGGCGCCGAGCCGCTGTGAACATTCGATGAGCTGAATGGAAATTGCCGGAAATTCCCGGCGCAGCTGCTCGACCGCTGCAACGGCCGGATCGGCAAGCGAGGAGACACCGAAGAGCAGCTCGAATTCGCCGGCATAGGCTTGCCGGCAGTGGCTGCGGAAGGCATCGAGCATCGCCGGATCGAGGCCCTTGAGGGATTTGAGGATGCTTACGCCGGGGGCGAACCGGGCTGCCCGCGCGCCGATGCTGCGCAACTGCCTGCGGCGGCGGGCAAGAAAGACCTGTGCAGCGATCCACGCCGCCAGGAAATAACCTATGCCCGCTACGGTCAGAGCCGTCGTCCCGATCTCCACGGCCAGGGCCAATGTGTGCGGCATCAGTTCTGAGTGTACAGGCGCGCGGCGGGACGGCTGCTGAAGAAAGCGGGCCGTTTTGCCCAGGCGTTTTTCACGCCCGGCAGGCCGGCCCATTGTGTTGCGCCGTTATTGTTAGCCGGTCTGGAGTTTTGTCTGTTCCTGGCTGTCCTTGATCAGGGGTGTTGCGGTTCCTCGGCGCCTTGCTTGCCGCCTTCAAAGGCGCCTTTGGTAGCGCTCTTTGTTTTGTGGTAGGCCTTTTCGGCGCCGTGCTTGGTCTTGTTGTACGCATGTTCCGTTTCATGCTTGCTTTTGTCGTAGGCATGTTCAGTGCCTTGCTTGGTCTTGTCGTATGCGTGGCTGGTGGCGTCCTTGGCGCTGTGTCCTGCATCTCTGGCTGCATTTCGCGATTCGTGGCCGGCGTGCCGGGCTTCTTGCTTTGCGTGGCTACTCTGTTCCTGCGAGCCGCTCTGCTGGCTGAAGCCAACGCTCGGCGCACAGACAAGGGCCGCGGCTAAAAGCAGCGCGGGGAGGCTGATTCGGGTCGGGTTATCCATAATGCATGGGTGATTCGGATTCCGGCCCGGGAGTTGGCTGAGTGGATAAATAATTTGTCAGCGTTCCGCATTGTTTCCCGGGGGAACAAGGGAGGCCGGCTGACGACGAGGGAAAGCGGGGGAGCGATAGCAGCATGAAATAGCAAGGGACACAGCCGCTCTGTTATCGTGAGTCCCAAATGCCCTTTACGACCAGCACGCCTGCAGCCGCGGCCCAGCCGATTGCCGGACCCGCCGCTACGCTGATCTACGACGACTGGTATCCGGCATTGCGGACCAGCGCGCTCAGACGCGGCAGGCTGGCGACGGCTATGCTTCTCGATATCCCGCTGGTGCTGGGCCGGCGCAAGGATGGGCGCGTGTTCGCGATGCGCGACAGTTGTCCGCATCGCGGCATTCCCCTGAGCTATGGCTGGTTTGACGGCCACCGCGTCACCTGCCGGTATCACGGATGGGAGTTCGAGCCGTGCAGCGGGCAGTGCGCGCACATTCCGTCTCTTACCAGCCATGACCGGCTGGATGCCACGCGCATCTATGCGACCGCTTTTCCATGCGAGGAGCGTGATGGCTACGCCTGGGTTTATATCCCCGGCCCGGGCAGCGGAAGACATGCGCAGGGCGCGCGGCTTCGGGCTGTTCCTGAGCTTGCCAAATTCGGACCGCGTTATCGCACGGCGCATCTTTCGGCCGATCTGCCCTGCAATGTGGATCACGGCATTATCGGACTGATGGACCCGGCGCATGGGCCGTTCGTGCATCAGGCCTGGTGGTGGCGGTCGCGGGCGAGCATTCGCGAGAAGACCAAGCGCTTTGAGCCGATTCCGGAGGGGTTCCGGATGAGCGCGCATGCGCCGAGCGCGAACTCTGCGCCGTACAAGCTGCTGGGCGTCTACGGGCAGCCGGTGGAGACGACGATCGACTTTGTGCTGCCCAACCGGCGCACGGAGACGATCCGCTGCGGCGGCAAGTGGTTTTCTTCGCTGACCACGGTTACGCCGGTGACGGCGTCAACCTGCCGCATCGACGTGGTGGCGGCATGGAATGTTTTGTACTGGATTCCGTTTTTCACCCCAATTGCTAAGTTCTTTGGGGCGCGGTTCGTGCGGCAGGACCAGGTAACGATGATTCAACAGGCCGAGGGGCTCAGGCACAATCCCAGCCTGATGCTGATCGATGATGCGGATAAGCCGGCCAAGTGGTACTTTGCGCTGAAGCAGGCGCGGCTGGATGCGGCAGCGGGCGCCGACCCGCGGCATCCGATGGACGGCCCGGTGGAACTGCACTGGCGTTCGTGAGCGCCGCCATGACCGCCGCGGTTTCCCATCCTTTCGCGCAGCGCGCCAAAGGACGGGAAGCGGTGAGCTTTGCACGGCCTGCCGCGCTTCCGCCGCTATTGCTCCGGCCCGTACTGCCGGGTCTGGCCGGTGCGGGTGTTCGTCACGGAGAAGCTGCCGTCGGGATGCGCCACTACCTTGAAATATGAGCCATCCGCAGCTGCGCCCCTGGGGTTGGCGATCAGTGCAGCCGGGCTGTTGTGCGCGGCGTCCGAGCCTTCAGCGGTGTGCAGCTGGTAAAGATCGGGGTGACGCGGGCTGTCGTGTATGATCTGCCAGGCAACCGGCATTCCGGCCTTATGCGCGCCGTTATTCATAATGGCCACGCGCGGCTCGATGGCGTCCACGATGGCCCGGGAGTTCGACCAGTCCATGCCGTGGTGCGTAACGAGGTAAAGATCGATTGTGCCGAGCGGGTTATTCGGGCAGACCAGCGCGACCTCCTTTGCGCCGGTAAGGTCGCCGAGATCGAGGAAGCTGAACCGGCCGAGACGGACAAGGATTCCCGAGGAACGTGCATTTTCGGTGGGATCGGCATCCCAGTGCTTTTCGGTGGCGCAGTAGGGATTGGGCGCGGGCGTGATGCCGGGCACGCGCTTGATCAGTTGGCCGTCGGCTGAAATCACCACCACGCTGAGGCCGGGAATGGAGATGGTGTCGCCCGGATGCACAGTGCGGTGCGGCTTTCCGGCGATTGCCTTGAGGTAAGCCGCGTAATCGGCGTCAACTACGGAAGTATCTTCGCGGTTGGGTCCGTGGTCGAGGAACTCGCCCACCGGCACGCGCTCGACCAGGTTGGGAACGCCGCCGACATGATCGGCGTGGTAGTGCGTGATGAGCAGGCGATCGATGCGCGTGATGCCGGCGTCCTTCATCGCCGCCTGAATGCGCTCTGCATCGCGGCCGTTGTTGCCTGCCCAGCCGGTGTCGATGAGCAGCGACGCCTGCGATGGCTCGGAGACGAGCAGCGTGGCCTGACCGCCCTCAACGTCGATCGAATAAATCAGCAGGCTGCGGTTTGCAGGGTGCGCGGCGGGGGCGGCGGCAGCGGGGCCGGCCACGGAAAGCAACGCGGCCAGCGGCAGCAATCCGGACGCGCAGCGGCGGAACGAAGACGGCAGGGAGCGGAAATGGGCTGAAATTTTCATCGCCCGCAGTTTACCGGACAATGCCTGCGGGCGGGAAATGCACCTGTTCCGGGGAAATATCGTGCGCCGCCGCGGACGATCCACAACTAACTATGGCAGGTTGCGCGCATCCAATTCCGGAGAGATACGCGCGGCGAATGCGCGAAAACGAGGAGTGCGCATGCAGGGATTGGCAGGCAAAGTCGCCATTGTCACGGGCGCCAGCCAGGGAATCGGGCAGGCAATCGCCAAGCGGCTGGCGAGCGAAGGGGCAAAGGTGGTTATCGATTACGTAGGCGCCCCTGCCGGCGCCGAGGAGACGCAGCGCGCTATCCGGAACGCCGGCGGCGAGGCCGAGATCGTGCAGGCCGATGTGACCGTATGCGCGGAAATTCGCGCCCTGGTGGACGCAGCGTGGGAGCGATTCGGCTCAGCCGATATCCTGGTGAACAACGCCGGCATGGAGCATCGCTCCGACTTCTGGGATACGACCGAGCAGGAATACGACAAGGTGCTGGCGGTGAACCTGCGGGGGCCGTTCTTCCTCACGCAGGAATTTGTGCGGCGGTTGCGCGCGGCGAAGAAGCCGGGACGCATCGTGAATATCAGCTCGGTGCATGAGGACATGGCTTTCCCGGGGTTTTCCACCTACTGTTGCAGCAAGGGCGGCATGCGGATGCTGATGCGCGACCTGG